>JADLEZ010000437.1 GCA_020845855.1 Burkholderiales bacterium | reverse complement strand
GTCGAGGCAAGGCCCGAAGGACGCCGGAGCGAGCGGGCCGAAGGCCAGGCGCGCAGCGCGCGTCCGCGAGCGATGGCGGCGGCCGACGCGCTGGCGAAGCGACTCGCACCGACCTATCGGAGGCCGCCCGTCGCCGCGCGAGCGTACGCGGCCGACATGCAAACCTCCACGGCCCACGGACCGAACAAGGAGGCCGCCGCTGCCGAGCGCGAATCAACCCCGAAGCGCGTCAGCGCTGAGGGTAGTCCAGTGACCGCTGCCCGCCGAAGCGCCGGACTGCTCCTCTATCGCACCCGTGACGGGACACTCCAGGTGTTCCTCGTGCATCCCGGCGGCCCCTTCTGGAAGCGCAAGGACGCCGGCGCGTGGTCGATTCCGAAGGGCGAGCTCGACGCCGACGAGGCGCCGCTCGCCGCGGCCCGGCGCGAGTTCGCGGAGGAAACCGGGGTTTCCGTGGAGGGCACGTTTCGCGCGCTCGCGCCGTGCCGCCAGAAGAACGGCAAGACCGTGCATGCGTTCGCGGTCGAGGCCGATCTGGACGCGTCGGCGATTTGCAGCAACACGTTCACGATGGAATGGCCGCCGCGGTCGGGCCGGATGCAGGCGTTCCCCGAGGTCGACCGGGCGGGGTGGTTCACGCTGGACGAAGCGGCCGCGCTCATCAATAAAGGGCAGCGGGTGCTGCTGGACGAATTGCGCGGCCTGATGACGCCGCCGGCGTGACGGCGAAACTACCAGGATGGCGCGCTCAGGCCGTCGCCGCCACTGCCGCGCTGCGCCGCGGCGGGCGCTCATCCATGGTCCACTGCAGCAGGAAGGCGGTGACGCCGATCGCGATCAGCGCCCCCCACGCGAGGTCGTAGTTGCCCATGCGGTCGAACACGACCCCGCCCATCCAGGCGCCGGCGAACGAGCCGACCTGGTGGCTGAAGAACGCGACGCCGTACAGGGTGTTGAAGGCCGACATGCCGAACATGCGGCCGATGATGCCGGTGACGAGCGGCACCACGCCGAGCCACAAAAGACCCATTGCGGAGGCGAACACGAGCGTGGTCGCCGGGGTCACCGGCAGCAGCAGGAACGCGCCGATGAAGAGCGTCCGCAGGAGGTAGATGAGGGCGAGCAGGCGTTTCTGGCTGTAGCGCGCGCCGAGCAGGCCGAAGGCGTAGGTGCCGATCGCGTTGAAGAGGCCGATCAACGCGAGCGCCGTGGCGCCGATGGCGGGCGAGACGCCGCAGATGTCGAGGTACGAGGGCAGGTACGACGCGATGAACACGAGCTGGAAGCCGCAGGCGAAGAAGGCCACCGTCATGCTCACGTACCCGCGATGCGCGAGCGCGGTGCGGATGGCATCGCCAAGATCCGGCTTGCCGGCCGCGGCGGCGCCGGGACCGGACGAGGGTACGCGGATCAGAAGGGCGAGGAGGACCATCGACGCGGCCAGTGCGGCGAACGCGAGCATCGCCGCCTGCCAGCCGAAGGCGTGGATCAGCCCCTGGCCGGCGGGCGCGATGACCATCGTGCCGAGCGAGCCCGCGGCGGCGACGAGCCCGACGGTCTGCGTCCGCCGCTCGGGTGGCGTTGCGCGTGACACCGTGCCGATCAGCACGCCGAAGCCGGTGCCCGCGACGCCGATGCCGGCCAAGAACCCGGCGATCTCGAGGCCGGCCGGGATGCGATTGGCGAACACCATCAGCGCAAGCCCGAGCGCGTACACGAGCGCGGTCCCGACCAGCACCGGGCGCGGTCCGTGACGGTCGGCGAGTGCGCCGACGAACGGCTGCGACACCCCCCACACGAGGTTCTGCAGCGCGATCGCAAAGCCGAAGGTGGCGGCCGAGATGCCGAAATCCACCGTCATCGGCTGCAGGAAGAGGCCCAGGCTCTGGCGCAGGCCGAGCGAGGTCGAGATGATGGTCCCCGAGAGGACCAGCAGGAGCAGCATGGAGCGGCGGGACGAAGGCATGCCGCATTACAGCGTGCGCGCGCCTGCGGCGCAAACGATCTTGCCGCAGGCGTTGCATGCGCCTGGGGAATGCGAACCCGCTCGGCTACGCCATGAACCCGAGGTTGGTGTTCGCGAACGCGCCGATGTTGGGGAAGATGTACGGCAGGTCGCCCTCGGCGATTCCGAACCAGCGGCACAGCGTGGCGCCGTACTGCTCGAGCGAGGTGGTCGGGATCCAGCGGCCCTCCTTGCCGAGGTCGTCGGGGCCGTTCAGTGCAAGCGTGGGGATCGTGCCGTAGAAGTCGCCGCCCTTCACCGCGCCGCCGGTTACGAAGGCGTAGTTGCCCCAGCCATGGTCGGTGCCCTGGTTGCTCGCGGGCTTGAACGTTCGGCCGAATTCGGACAGCGTGAACGTCGTCACACTCGCCGCGAGCCCCAGCGCCTCGACGCAGTCGTCGAAGGCCTTGATCCCGGCGCTCAAGTCCGACAGAAAACGGTCGTGATAGGGCAGTTGCTCCGCGTGTGTATCGTAGCCAGTCTGGCTCACGAAGAAGACCTGGCGCCTCAACCCGGTCTGGGCACGGCCTTCGATGATCGCCGCGACGTTGCGCAGTTGCTGGCCGACATCGCCTTGTGCGCCGGCGAAGAACGGCGGCACGATCGACGCGGGGTTCACCAGCAACGGCTGCACCACCGATGACGACGCCATGCCCTCGCGCGACAGGATCTGCCCCACGAGTTGATACACGTTGCCGCTCGACTGGGCGAGAATTTCGCGGGCGGCGGCCTCGCGCAGCGCATCGAACTGGAACGGCCTCCCGGTTCCGAACAGGCTGAAGTAGGGATTGCGCGTTATCGCAAGGGGTATGCTGCTATTGCCGCTCGTGAACGTGCGCATGCCCGCGGCCGATGTCAGCGCGGGAAAGAGCTGGCCGCCATTGGCTGCGTCGAGCCTGTCGGCAAGGCGCCCACCCCATCCCGTGCGCGTATAGCCTTTCGGATCGCCGCTCTCGGTGGCGAGCTCCTGGTCCGGATGTGAGAAAAGATTCGCGGGCCGTGGCGTGCCTCCGGCCTCCAGCCCGGTGCGCGTCGACGGCTGAGTCAATATGCCCATGTTGGCGACGACGGCGAGTCGGCCGCGGTCGAAGAGGTCCCGGAGACCGTCGCAGGACGGATGGAACCCAAACGGCGCTCCCACGCTACGGGGCTCGATCGCCAGCAATTGCGCGCGCGGCACATTGATCCCGGACGCCGGCGTGCGCACCGCGGCGTAGCTCGCGTAACCCGCGGTGTCGTGGCGGATCAGCGTGTTCTCGCCGTCGTTGCCGCCTTGCAGGAAGACGCAGACGAGCGCTTTGTAGTCGCTCGCCTGCGCCGCGGCCTCGCGCGCGGGAAGCGCCGACAGCAGCGCCGACGCGCCGAGGGTCTTGAGAATGAGGCGGCGGCTCACGGAATGGTCGCGCGAGCTCATCGCTGCACCTGGTATTCCATGGAAGTCAATACGAGATACGCGGCAAGCTCGACGCGCAGTCTCGCCTCGCTTGCCGGCAACCGATCGACCGCCGTTACGATCGTCTTGCGCATCGCCGGCGACATGGCGCGATGCATCATCAGCACGTCGAAGCGATCGACCAGCGCCGTCGCATCGCCCGCTGCCGGGAGAAAGGACGTGAAGTCGGGGGCCGACGTACCGAGAGGATTCGGAAGCCAGGGTTGCGGTTGAAAGTACGATTGCGTAGCCGGTCCGTAGAAGAGGTTGTTGACCTGATTCGCGCGCTCGATGAACGATGACGACGAGAAGATCCCGAACTCCGGTGCCGGGATGTTCGACCCCAGGAGCGTGAAGTCCGCAGGGTAGTAGTTGAAGACGGTCGCAGGCGAGAAGAGCGGCTGCCCGAGCGGGCCCACGAAGCCCCCGGGAACCAGGCCGTCCGTTGTGACACCCAAGGTACGGATCATGGTCGTCCAGAGCAGAACCGGCTCGCGCATGCGGCCGTACTCCGGGTCGATCTTGACCGCGCCGCGCGCTTCCGGATCGAGCAAGATCGCGCGGGTGACGGCGGCGAGGTCGCCGCGGACGCCTTTGCCGTTGTTCCTGAACGCGGCCGCGACGCGGCCCACGTAGCCCGGCGAGGGCGAGCTCGTGACGGTCTTCTGGATGAGCTGGCGGCTGATGAAGGCCGGCGTATTGGCATGGTTGACGAGCATGGCGAGGGCGGCCCGGAAGTCGGTCATTGCGCCACTGGCCGCGGGAAAGCGCACGCGGTTCCCGAAGAACGCCTTCTCTGCCCTATCGTGATGCTCGTCGTACGGGATCATGTCGCCGAGGAAATACCAGCTGTTGAAGAAGGACTGTGGCTGTCCTGGCCGCTGCGGATACGAAAATCCCGTGAGCACCCGTGCCATCGCCTCGACGTCGGCCTGCGTGTAGGCAGGGATTGATTGCCCCGCGGCGTCCGTCTTGGGTGTGCCATCGTCGTTCAGCTCGTTCACGCCGATGGTGAAGAGCTGCATCAGTTCGCGCGCGAAGTTCTCGTTGGGCTTCACGCCATCCTTTTCGGGGACGTTCTTGACCCACCCCTGGAAGAGTCCGAGGACCGGTGAGAGCGCGTATTTGGAAAGGAGGTTCTCGAACGAGCCGAACGCATGGTCGCGGAAGCGCTGCTGGAACTCGAAGACGCAATAGGTGCAGAACTGCGTGGCCACGAAGATCTGGTGCCAGACGTGTGCCATGCGCACGCGAACCTGATCCGGAGCGTCGCGCGACTGCCGGAAGAACTGGAAGGCCACCGGTCCCGTTGAGCCGTTGTTGCTGAAGCAGTACTTCTCGGGCGTGGGCGGCGGCGTCAGATCGTCGTCGCACCTGCCGTTGGGTGGATCGTAGGCAGGCCGCGCCTCGTACCGCGTGACATTCATCGGGATCTGCTCGTCGAGCCACTGCTCGATCCCCTTCGCCTTCACTTCGGCAATGAGTGCTTCACTCGGCCCCAGCGTGGCCTGCTCCAGGAAGCGCACCACGTCGGCCTCGCGCTCCTCCTCGGTCACCGGCGCGCACATCACGATGCCTTCCAGCACGTCGCCGCGGCGCTTCGGCATGCGCACGTGCGCGGTGAGGTCGACCGTGAAGCGGTGGTTCGCATCGGCGATCTGGTCGGAGGAGTAGCTCCGATACACCGGCCAGTTGCCGCCGCAGTTGCCGTTGCTCGGCAGCGGGATATAGAACGCCACCTCCTCGAACGTCCACGC
>JADLEZ010000436.1 GCA_020845855.1 Burkholderiales bacterium | reverse complement strand
CCCTCCTCGCCGAGGGAGCTGCGCTCGGCGAGGAGGACGCGCATCGGCTCGCCGCACTATAGGTCGCTGGGCGGCACCAGCGGCGCCGGCAGCGCGTAGTCGACGCGCGCGATGACCATGCGCGACGCGGCTTGCATGAAGCGCAGCACCTTGGCGATCGCCGCGTAGTTGGGGTTCTCGCGCACCTTGCCGATGACCGCGTCGACGTGCTTCCTGAAATGTCGTGAAACGCGGCCAAGCCTCCGGGAACCCGCGCATCCGGAGGGCGCGCGGTCACATCTGGCGGAACCGGTGTGCGAACGCCCGCGAAACCGGCGTTGGATTTCCTTTCCGTCGGGATACCTGCCGATGTCGCGCGAGCAGGCAAACCTCATCATTCACGTGGCGGCGGAACGCTTTGAGCGCGGCAGCAGGGCGTAGTCCCTCGCGGCGAGGCATTGACATTATGTACCGTATACGGTACAATACGTTATGCCGACGCCGCAGCGACTCGACGCCGTCTTCTTTCTATCGGATAGTGGCAGCGAACCCGTTCGCGAGTGGCTGAAGAGCCTGCCGAAGGATGAACGCAAGGCGATCGGCGAGGACATTGCTTACGTTCAGTTCAAGTGGCCAATCGGCAAACCGCGCGTCGACCACCTGCGCGGAGCCGTCTGGGAGGCTCGGACGTCGCTGGCCAATCGTATCGCGCGGACACTCTTCGCGGTCGAGGGCCGGCAAATGGTGCTGCTGCATGGGTTCATCAAAAAGACACAGCAGACACCGGCCGACGCTATCAAGTTGGTGGAGAAACGCTTCAAGGAGTGGCAACATGGCAAAACGTAACCCGCGCACCGGTTCCAGATTTGACGATTTCCTGAAAGAGGAAGGTATCTTCGAAGAAGTTCAGGCGAAGGCTCTCAAGCGCGCTCTCGCCGAACAACTGGAGGAGAGCATGCAGGCGGCCAAGCTGACAAAGCTGGACATGGCAAAGAAGATGGCTACCAGCCGCTCGCAGCTCGACCGCGTATTGGATCCAAGCAATGTCTCGGTTCAGTTGGATACTCTCATCAAAGCCGCGCGAGCGCTCGGCAAAGAGATAGAGATCAAGATCAAACGCGCCACAAAGAAGGAGACGGCATGAACGGCGCTTGTTTGAATCCGACGTGTTCAAAACGGAGTTTATTAAGTCGACGATCTGGCCGTCCACGGGCGTGAAATCTCATTGAGTACAAGATACTGACCCCACCTTCCGGGAGCAGCAGAGCGGGGACCGAGCCCATGAATTCGAAGCAGCGTACGTGCGAGCCCATCCAGTCCGGCAGCTGCTGGCTCCAGGTCGCTTCGGCATACGTGTACGACGAGGCGCGCCTCGTCGGCTGGGCGGATGCGCTGCGCGCGCAGCGCAGCCTCCTGCGCCAGCCCAACGAGCAGCGCGCCCGCGACGCCGCGCTCGCGCGCGCCGGGAAGAGGCGCGACGCCCTCCACGCCAAGGGAAATGTCGTGAAACGCGGCCAGCCGTCCGGGAAGCCGCGGAGGGCGCGCGGTCACATCTGGCGGAACCGGTGCGCGAACGCCCGCGACACGGCCACGTTCTCGGGCCGCGTGCGCAGCGCGATCGACACGCGCCCGGCGAGGTCGCGGCTGGTCGAGACGACGTGCCCGAGGTTGACGATCGTGCCGCGATGCACCTGCCAGAAGCGGTCCGGGTCGAGCTGCGCTAGAAGCTCCTTGAGCGGCGTGCGGATCAGCGCCTCGCCGTCGGCGGTGAACACGCTCGTGTACTTGTCGTTCGCCTGGAAGTAGCACACCTCGTCGACCGGGATCAGCCGGACCTGCGCGCCGGCCGACGCGCGCACCCACGCGAGCCTGCCGCTGCCGGCCGCCGCGGCAGGTGCGAGCCGCGCCAGCGCGGCCAGCGCGTGCGCGAGCTCCGGCGCGGGGGCGTCGCTCGCAAGCCTCGCCTTGAGCCGCGCGATGGTGTCGGCCAGGCGCTCCTCGCTCACCGGCTTCAGCAGGTAGTCGACGGCATCGCGCTCGAAGGCCTCGGCGGCGTAGCGGTCGAACGCGGTGACGAACACGACGTGCACACCGCGGCCCGCTGCCAGGGCGACCTCGATGCCGGTGAGACCCGGCATCCGGATGTCGAGAAACGCGATGTCGGCAGCCTCCGCGTCGATCAGCGCGAGCGCTTCCGGGCCGTTGGCGGCAACGCCCGCGATCAGAAGTTCCGGCCACGCTTCGCGCAACCGCTCGACGAGGTGCTCCGCGAGCCGTGGCTCGTCGTCCGCGACGATCGCGCGGGGGCCGGCCTCAGCCACGCGCAATTACCAAAGGCAGGGAAACGCTGACCCGCACGCCGGTCGGCGCGTTCTCCGCGACGCCGACCTGCGCGCCGGCGCCGTACAGCGCCGCGAGGCGCGCGCGCAGGTTCGCAAGACCAAGCCCGGTCGACCGCTCCGGCGCCACCGCCGCCGCCCCGAAGCCGACGCCCGTGTCCGCGACCTCCACCACCAGTCGGCCCCCCGTCTCGTGCGCGGCGATCGAGATCGCCCCGCCCGCCATCGCCGGCTCGATGCCGTGCTTCACGGCATTCTCCACCAGCGGCTGCAGGATCGCCGGCGGCAGCGGACGCGCGGCGAGCGCAGCGGGCACCTCGATCGACCAGGCGAGGCGCGGCCCGAGGCGCATCGAGATCAACTCGAGATACGCGCGCATGTGCGCGGCCTGCTCGCCCAGCGTCGAGCCGCCGTTCGCGCCGCCCGCCGCCGACGCCCGCAGCAGCACGATCAGCCGGTCGAGCATCCGCTTGGCGGTTGCCGGTTCGCGGT
>JADLEZ010000435.1 GCA_020845855.1 Burkholderiales bacterium | reverse complement strand
TGATCGTGTTTGCGTGGGTGAACAACGAAGACACGAAGCGCGCCGACGAAAGCAGCGATGACGCCTATCGGGTGTTCCGCAAGATGCTCGAAAGCGGCCATCCGCCCGGCGACTGGAACCAGCTGCTCGCCGAGGCCCGCACCGAGGGCCAGCGCCTGCAGCGGTTTGCCGCAAGGCTCGCCCGATAGCGTTGGCTTGCCCAGCGGTGTCATCAAGGCCTGCCACCTTGTCGCGCCAGGATTGCCGTTCGGCTCGAACTCCGGGACATCTATTCGGATGTGGGCCGGGAATCGCACCGCCGAACCGTCCTGCGACCGGGCGAGTTCGTGCCAGCGAGGAATGCGCGATGGCCTCGATGATCGGGATGATCGGTCTGGCCCGCATCATCGTGCGCAACTCGATCCTGCTGGTTGACTCCATCGCAGGGGAAATCGCAACCCCATCGAGTCGCGCTCGCTTGCAGATGAACCTGGGTGAGTTCGCGCACCGCCCGCACGCCAGCCGCGTGCGCAGCGCGCCGAACGCGTCAACCGCCGAGATAGATCTTCCGGACGTGGTCGTTCGCCAGCAGCTCGCCACTCGCGCCACTGAGCGACACGCGGCCGTTTTCGAGCACGTAGCCGCGATGCGCGATCTTGAGCGCGAGCTTCGCGTTCTGCTCCACGAGAATCACCGCAATGCCTTCGGCATTGATGAGCTTCACGAGCCGGGCCACCTCGTGAATCATCTTCGGCGCTAGCCCCAGCATCGGCTCGTCGAGCAGCAGGAGCTTGGGCTGGCTCATCATCGCGCGAGCGATCGCGACCATCTGCTGCTCGCCACCGGACAGGCTCGACGCGAGCTGCCGCTCGCGCTCAGCAAGCTTGGGGAACATGGCGTGCAGGGTATCCAGCCGCGCACGGAGCAGCGCAGGCTCCTTGCAGCGGTAGGCACCAATCCGAATGTTCTCGGCCACTGTCATGTCCGCGAACAGGCGGCGACCCTCCGGGCACAGCGTGATGCCGCGTTGCATCGTCTCATGCGGCTTCAAGCCCGAGATTTGCCGTGACTCGAAGCGGATCGTGCCTTCGCGCGCCGGCACGAGGCCCATGATGGTTTTGAGCAGCGTCGACTTGCCGGCCCCGTTCGCCCCGAGCACCGCAACGACGTCGCCCGGCTCGACCTGAAGCGTTACACCGTGCAGCGCGACGATGTCGTCGTAGGCCGCCGTAACCCCATCGATCTCAAGCAAACTCATATTCGACACCGAGATAGGCGTCGACGACCGCCGGGTCGGTTCGCACGGCATCGGGCGTGCCGACGGCAATCATCCGGCCCTGATTGAGCACGAGGATGCGGTCGCAGGTACTCATGATGAGCCGCATGTCGTGCTCCACGATCAGCACGTCGATGTGCTGCTCGTCGCGAATGCGGTGGATGATCTCGCCGATGCGTTGCTTCTCCGTCGGGTTCAACCCCGCCGCAGGCTCGTCCATGAGCAGGACCTTCGGCGACTCCATGAGCGCCATGCCGATGCCGAGCACCTTCTTCGAGCCATACGACAGTGCGCCCGCCGGAGTATCGGCGAACTCCGACAGACCGACGAACTGCGCCATCGCGTCGCAAGTCGCCGGCGTGATGCGCCGATCGCGGCGCCAGGCATTCCTCATGTGCCGCACAGGATCGTGCGACCGCGCGAGCAACGCCGAGCGACGAAGGTTTTCGCGCACCGATGCATCCCGAAACGCGTGAATCCCTTGGAACGTTCGCGCGATGCCGAGTCGGGCGATTGCGTCGCTCGTGCGACCCGTGATGTCGTCGCCGTCGAAGATCACGCGCCCCGCGCTCGGGTGAAAGATGCCGGCGATGAGGTTGAACAGCGTAGTCTTTCCGGCGCCGTTCGGTCCGATGATGCCGAAAACCTCGCCGCGCCCGACGGTGAACGACACGTCGGCGACCGCCTGCAGGCCACCAAACCGGCGACCGACGTTGACGAGCTCGAGCCTGTGCGTCATGCCACCGCCCGCTTCGGCCGCACGAGCGGCCTTTCCGGTCGCGTGAAGTATCCGAGTACCCCGTCCTTGAAGAACAGCAGACACGCGAGCAGGATCAAGGCATAGGCGAGGAGCTGATACTCCTTCGCTTCGCGCAGCAGCTCGGGCAGCGGCACGATCAGCAGTGCACCCGCGACGGGCCCCAGCGCGGACGACACCCCGCCGACGAAATTCATCACCAACGCGTCGACGGACCGCATGAACGTGAACGCGGCCGGGGACAGGAAGTTCAGGTGATAGGCGTACAGGCTCCCCGATACCGCGGCGAGCGCGGCGCTCACGCCAAACACTGCCGTGCGCCACCGGAGCGCGTTCAGACCGAGTGAACGGCTGAACTCCTCGTCCTCGTTGAGGCAGTTCAGGATGGCGCCGATCTCCGAGCGGAATCCGGCGCGCACGATGCCGAACGCTGCGAGCGCGAACACCAGCGTCACCACGTAGTACGCCGAAGGCTCGTTCAGCCGAAAGCCGAGCACGGAGAATTTGGGAATGCCGTACAGGCCGTTGTTACCGCCGAAGAGCGACGTCCATTCCTGAAGCACGAGGTTGACGATCTGCCCGAACGCGTACGTCACCAGCACGAAGAACACGCCCTTGATCCGCAGAATGACGAAGCCCAGCACGATCGCGACAAGCCCTGTTCCGACCGCGCTCGTGACCAGCGCCGTCATCGGTCCCAGACCGGCGTGCATGGTGAGCAGCGCCGAGGCGTACGCCCCGATGCCCATGAACGCGCCGTGTGCCATCGACAGCTGCCCGACGCGCAGCATCAGGTTCATGCTGAGCGCGAGTATGGACATGATCGCGACCATCGTCGCGATGTGCAGTACGTACTTACCGCCCATCAGCAGCGGGATGATCGCGGCGAGGACGACGACCGCCGTCACGGCGAGCTTTCTCACCGCATCGCCTTTCCGAGCAGACCACGCGGGCGGACGATGATGACGAGAAACACAATCGCAAAGGATGCGATGAGCGCGATCGTCGAGTTGAACAGCGTCGCGAACACCGATTCCGAAACGCCGATCAGCAGACCGCCCAGCAACGCGCCAGGGATGCTGCCGAGTCCACCCAGGATGACGACGACGAATGCCTTGAGCAACGGCAGCTCGCCCATATTCGGGCTCACGTTGTACACCGGGGCCATCAACGCGCCGGCGACGCCGGCGAGCCCGGCGCCGATCGCGAATGAGGCAAGGTAGATGGAGTTCGCTTCGATCCCCATCAGGCTCGCCGTCTCGCGATCCTGTGCGACCGCCTGCATCGCAAGCCCGAGCCGCGTGAACTTGATGAAGAAATAGAACGCGATCAAGGCGACAAGCGCGCAAAGGGCGACGAGGGCACGATCGAGCGAAACGACGGCGTCGCCAATCCTCCAGACGCCCGAAACCGGACGCGCCATCGTCTGCTCGTCCGGGCCGAACAGCATGAGCGCAAGTGCCTGAAGAAGGATGGCGAGCGCAAGCGACATGATCATGCCGCCGAGCTCGTTGCCGACGAAGCGTCGGAAGAGGAACCGCTCGAGCAGCGCACCGACGGCCGCCGTGATGAGCACGGCGACGGGCAACGCCACGAAATAGTTGACGCCGTAGCTGCCGTACAGAAGGAGCATCGCGAACGCGCTGATCATGTAAAGCTCGCCATGCGCGAAGTTCACGATGCGCATGATCCCGAAGATCAGCGTGAAGCCGAGTGCCATGATGACGTAAACGAACCCGGACAGCAGGCCGTTGATCGCCATCTGCTCGATCATCGCGGGCATCGGAAGCCTCGAGTCACGGTTAGGCCAGCGTTGGGGCGCCCGGGGGCGGGCGCCCCATGGCACGGAGCTGCGCTACTGCGTCTTGCCGATGACGACCGGCTCGCCGTTCTTGATCACGCCGATGTAGTTCACCGTCAGCACCTGGGTGTCGCTGCCGTAGTATTTCATGCCGCCAAGGCGTATCTCGTCGCCCTGGATCGACTTCATGGGAAGCGCCTTGCCGAACGCGGCGGCGACCCGGCTCGTGTCGTCGACCGTGCCCGCCTTCTGGATGGCATTGAGGAGGATGTTCACGCCGTCGTAATACGCGACCATGATCTCGTTGCCGTCATGGCCGCGGCCCTTCTTGTATTGGGCGGCGAGGCGCCGATAGCCTTCGTTCGCAGGATCGGCATACAGCAGGTTGATCGTCCCTTCGGCTGCCTTGGCGCCGGCAGCCGCCACGATTTCCTTCGGGCCGGAGCCCCCCGTCTTCGTGAACAGCTTTTCGTAGCCGAGCTCGCGCGCTTGGCGAACGATGAGGCCAGCGGTGGCCGGGGGCGTCGAGCCGAGCTCGATGACATCGGGCTTGAGCGCGATGACTTTCGTGAGCAGCGGCTGAAAGTCCTTCTGTGTGCGCTCGAAGAGCTCTTTGTCGACGACGTCGAAGCCGTTCGCCTTGAACGCGCGGTCGCTCATCTGGGCGACGTGCCAGCCCGTCTCGTCGTTCGGGTTGATCGTGACCACGCGGCGACCCTTGACGTTCGCCTTCAACCATTCGGCGAACGACGCGATGTACTGCTCAGGGTCGCTGTAGAGGCGAAACATGTACTTTGTGTTCTTGTCGAGCGCCTTACCGGTGTACGAAGACGTGAGCGCCAGTACCTTGTCCTCCTCGACCTTCTGCTTGAGCGCCATGGTCGCGGCGCCCGTCTGGATGATCATGTACTTCACGCCATCCTGATTGACGAGGCGGTTGTAGGCCGCGACCGATTCTGCGGTGTTGTACTTGTCGTCATAGGCGATGATCTCGACGTTGTACTTCTTGCCGCCAACCGCGAGACCCCCTTTGGCATTGACTTCGTCTGCGAGAATCTTGCTCGCTTCCGCGGCCGCGAGACCCCACGCCGCGCCGCCGCCCGTCATCGGGCCGATGATGCCGATCTTCAGGTTCTCGGCGTGCGTGCCGGCGGCGAGAAACACAGCCGCCGCGACGGCTGCAAGCCTCGTGACATTTCGAACAGCGAATCCGTACTTCATGGGGCCTCCTCGGGTGTCGGCAAAGCATCGGCTCGGTTCATCGGCGTACGTCAATTAGTTCATAATAACGAACGACGGCTCGCATATTTGAAATGATAGAGGATCGCACGAACTCCTGTCAAGACAGAGCCTCTTCCAGCGGCATAGGAGGCTGAAAGGGTGCCTGTGTTTCCAACGGCATATGAGGCTGAAATGAGGGTTTTGGATCGATCATCCGCGGATGGTGATCGATATGAACGATGCACGGCTCGAGACGATCGAGCAAATCAGGGAATTCCTGGCCGGCACCGCCGACGTGGCCTTTACGGTGCCCACCGAGGACGCCCGGCTCCGCGAATTCG
>JADLEZ010000434.1 GCA_020845855.1 Burkholderiales bacterium | reverse complement strand
TCGGCCCGGTGACGACCAGGAGCCGACGGTCGCCGCCGAGCAGCACGTCGTTGGGCACGAAGCTTTCCACCTGGCGCTCGACCACGAGATGGCGCCCACCGCGAATGTCGATGCCCGGCTCGCGCGCGAACCCGGGCCGCGCGAGGTCGAGCGCCACGGCGCGCTCCGCGAGGTTGGCGAGCACGTCGAGCGTCGCAAGCGCATTGGCCACGTCCTGCAACGCGGGAATCGCCGGCGCGAGCCGCTCGAGCAGCTCTGCGTACAAATGACGCTCGCGTGCGAGCGCGCGCTCCTGCGCCGACAGCGCCCGGTCCTCGAATGCCTTCAACTCGGGCGTGATGTAGCGCTCGGCGTTCTTGAGCGTTTGCCGGCGGCGGTAGTCGGCCGGAATCTTCTCCGCGTGCGTGTGAGTCACCTCGATGTAGAACCCGTGCACGCGGTTGTACTCGACTTTGAGGCTGGCGATGCCGGTGCGCGAGCGCTCGCGCGCCTCGAGCTCGAGCAGGAACGCGCCGCAGTTGTCGTCGATCGCGCGCAGCTCGTCGAGCTCGGCGTCGTAGCCGTTGGCGATCACGCCGCCGTCGCGAACCATGGCGGCGGGCTCCGGCGCCACTGCGCGCGCGAGGAGCTTCGCCCACGCCGGATCGAGGGTGAGCTTTTGCGCCGCGTTCGCCACGATCGCGGCGGCAATGCCGCCGAGCGCCGCCGCGATCTCGGGGAGCTTCGCCAGCGTGTCGCGCAGTCCGGCGAGGTCGCGCGGCCGCGCGTTGCGCAGCGCGATGCGCCCGACCACGCGCTCGACGTCGACCGTGCGCCGCAGGTGATCGTGCGCGTCGCGGCACCCGCGCGGGGACGCCTTGAACGCGGCGATGCCGTCGTGGCGCGCGGACAGCGCGGCCGTGTCGCGCAGCGGCTGCGCGAGCCATTGCCGCAGCATGCGGCTGCCGGCCGCCGTGGCGCACTCGTCGAGCAGCGAGCACAGCGTGGGCGCATCGTCGCCGGTGAGCGTGGCCGTGATCTCCAGGTTGCGGCGCGTCGCCGGATCGAGCGCCAGGAACTCGCTCTCGCGTTCGACCGAGACCGTGCGTACGTGCGCCAGCGCCGACTGCTGGGTGGCGCCGGCGTAGGCGAGGAGCGCGCCCGCGGCGCCCACCGCGAGCGGCGCCTCGTCGGCCCCGAACGCCGCGAGATTCAGCGTGCCGAGCTGCCTTGCAAGCGCACGCTCCGCGCCGGCGCGATCGAACTGCCAGGGCGGCAGCGTGCGCACGGACGGCTTGTGGCCGCGCAACGCGGGCGGCTCCGTGCCCTCGGGCAGCAAGAGTTCCGCCGGACCGATGCGGTCGAGCACGGCGCCGGCTTCGGCGAGTGGGACTTCGGTCAGCGTGAACGCGCCCGACGCGAGGTTCATGCGCGCGATGCCGGCGCGCTTGCCGCTCACGACCATCGCCGCGAGCAGGCAATCGCGCTTGGCTTCGAGGAGGTTGGCGTCGGTCAGCGTGCCCGGTGTCACGATGCGCGCGACCTTGCGCTCGACCGGCCCCTTGCTCGTGGCCGGATCGCCGTACTGCTCGACGATCACCACCGACTCGCCCTGCTTCATGAGTCGCGCGAGATACGGCTCGAGCGCGTGATGCGGCACGCCCGCCATCGGGATCGGCGCGCCCGCCGACTGGCCGCGCGCGGTGAGGGTCAAGTCGAGCACGCGCGAGGCGCGCTGCGCGTCGTCGAAAAACAATTCGTAGAAGTCGCCCATCCGGTAGAACACGAGCTTGTCCGGATGATCCGCCTTGACGCGAAGGTACTGTTGCATCATCGGCGTATGGGCGGCGAGCGGAGCGGTCACCACGCTATTGTAAGGGCCGCCTGCACTCGCTCTTTGCCGCGAAGATGCGGTGACGACGCTGCCTGCTCGCGTCGTGAACCTGCGCCGTTGGCGGGCCCCTGCCCCATGCGGCACGCCGACGCGGGTTACGCCAAGGCCGTCGGGTCGCGCGTCGGCACGGGCTCAACCTGCCGATGATCGGCAGGTAAGGTCGGACGCGGCGTCGCGCGCCCGACGGGTTTCACGCATGCGGCTGGCCAAGCCTCGGGGCGCGGCCCGGTATTTGCTTGCACCGTGGGTCGCCCGCCGGCCACGCCGGCGCCACGCCTACCCCCAATGGCACTCCCGCGCCTCGTTCTAGCCGTCCTGCTCACCGTGGTCGCCGCCGCGGCACATGCCCAGTCGGCGGTGTTCACACTCAAGGACAAGACCAATCTTGCCTCCGGGACATACAAGATCTACGTCACGGGTTTCTCGACAGCCGGACCGTACGTTCTGCAGCAGGACGGCTCGTGGGCGGCGCCCACGGCGAATACGGGCACGCTGCCGTGCTACGAATTCACCAGCGACACGACGGTTCAGAACCGGATCACGCAGGTCCAGATCAACGCAGCACAAGCGGGCATCAGCGCTCGCGTGTACTACTTCGTCGTCACGGATCTTGCCGCATTTCCGAGCTGCAACCCCACGGGCGGAGCAAGCGGCCTGTTCAACAACAGCAACGCGTTCACCTACAGCAGCGGCGGCGCTTCGGTCAATGAACCGCCGGTGGGCGACGTCACGAGCAAGGCGTTCCCCGCGTGGACGTACTCCGAGATCGGCGCGAGCGCGTCGTACGGCACGATCGACCTGTCGCAGGTCGACTTCTTCGCGTTCCCGATGTACACGACGGCCACCGCGTCGTCGGGTCCTTCCTCCGTCGGCAACCCCGTCGGCGCCGGCAACCCTGCCGATGTCGTCAATCACGTGTCGATGCGCGACAGCTATGCGACGTACATCAACGCGCTGGCCGAGGCGGCGAACAACCACAAGTCGTGCCACGAGGACGACACGCCGGCGGTGTGCGCGTACCTCGATCTCCTGCAGAACGTAAAGACGCCGGGCAGCCAGGTCGCGCAGTACGTGATCCAGAACCCGGGGGGCTACCTGGGGCAGAACACGTCCGTTTCGCAGGCAAGTCGCCTGAACACCGCCTTCGACGGCGTGATCGACGCGCTGTGGCACAGCGCATCCCCGCCGACGCTGACGATCGACACCGGCGGCGCGCTCGGCGGCGCGGCCGCGAACCCCGGTGCGGTGCCGCCAACGCCCGCCTACCCCACGATTCCGGAGGACGTGTTCACGAGTTCCATCGTCACCATCACGTATCCGGGGACGACGTATCCGATGAAGGCGATGAAGTTCACCGGCACGGCAACCTCGGGAAACTACGTCGCCTATGTCTTCAGCCCCAAGGACTACCAGAACGGGTGCGCGAGCCAGCAGATCACGAACTGCACGAGCCCGGCGTCCACCGGATGGCAGGTGTTCGCGGACGGAGGCATGCTGACGACGCCGCCGGACGCGATCCCGTACGCCACGTACACGGCGCTCAGCGGCGCCAGCCTGCTCTCGTCGAATGCCGGGACCTACGGCGGCGTCGGCTACAACGCAGTCGTGTCGCGCCTGGGCTTCCTCATCGCCGCCGCGATGACCCGCGGCGTCGCGCGGGTGTCGTGCGGCCGGACGTACACCTGGCAGTGCTGGCAGGACGAGACCTACTGGTACCCCACGGCGACCTCGGCTACCTATCCGGACATCACGCAAAGCGTGTTCTCGCGCTGGATGCATACCGCCACCATCGGCGGCACGCCCATGTTCCTGCAGCCCCCTGGCGCCGTGAACTCGGCGAGCAGCTCGCCGGGTGGCGGCAAGCTCATGGGCATGGCCTACGGGCTTGCCAACGACGAAAATCCGACGCCGACCGTGCCGTCGCCTCCTGCCGCGACGGCGCCGCAGCCCGAAGTGCCCTCGAAGCTCGACGGCACCGTCGTCTTCGGCGGGGCGGGTCCGTACGAGATCGTGTTCGGCCCGTGGATGACGCAGGGCGTTCTCAACCCCATGTTGACCGTTATCCTCGAAGGCAAGGGGAGCGTGTCGAGCTCGCCCGCCGGCATCGCATGCGACCCGGCGTGCAGCCACGCCTATCCGCCGAACACGCAGGTGATCCTCACCGCCAAGCCGCACAAGGGCTGGGTATTCCTTGGCTGGACCGGAGGCGGATGCACGAGCGGCCGCAGCACGACGTGCACGCTCACGCTCACCCAGAATACGACCGTGACGGCGCAGTTCGGAGCGATTCTCGCGGCGCCGCCCACGCAGGAAGGGCTCCACGTCGTCGTCAACGGGGCCGGCACGGTGACCAGCGCGCCGGCAGGCATCGATTGCGGCGCCGAGTGCAGCAAGGCGTTCGGCATCGGCACGCAAGTCACGCTGAGCGCTGTGCCCGCCGCAGGCGCTGCGTTCGCGGGTTGGTCGGGGGCGTGCACCGGCAGCGGCGCGACTTGCGTCGTTGACATGACCGACGCGAAGTCGGTCGGGGCGGCGTTCGTTGCCGCGACGCACTTCACGCTGGCGGTGGCGAGCGGCGCCGGAGGCACCGTGACGTCGATTCCCGGCGGCATCGATTGCGGTACCCGCTGCATCGCCGGCTTCGCGCCAGGCGCCATTGTCGGGCTGACCGCGCAACCGCGGCCGGGCTACCGCTTCGCAGGCTGGAGCGGCGCGTGCAGCGGGACGCAGACCTGCGACCTCGCGATGGACGGCAACAAAGCGGTGCAGGCGAGCTTCGCCGCGATCGCACCCGGCCAGTATTCCTTGACCGTGCACGACTTCGGCCCGGGCTCGATCACGAGCTCGCCTCCCGGAATCAATTGCGGAACTTCGTGCAGCGCGGCGTTCGCGCGCGACACGAAGGTCTCGCTGTTCGCTTCCGCCGCGCCCGGTTACCAGTTCGCTGGATGGAGCGGAGCGTGCACAGGGTTCGGCGCATGCGCCGTGTACATGGACGACGTTGCCAACGTCAGCGCGGTGTTCGTGCCGGGCGCGGTGCCGCCGGGACCGTTGCCGGGCGAGCCGATTCCGACGCTGTCCGAGTGGGCGCTGATGCTGCTGTGTCTGATGGTGCTTGCTCTCGCGTATCGGCAACTGCGGACGAGGCAGGCACGCGCGGGGCGTGGTGGTCGGGGTGAGAGGATTTGAACCTCCGGCCTCTACGTCCCGAACGTAGCGCTCTACCAGGCTAAGCTACACCCCGAGGTGTCCGCGGTCCTTCTCTGCTGCGGCCGCGGCGGGAAGATCGCGGCGCGTCTTTCTCGCGTACGTGCCGGCCTAGTACGTGCGCCGCACGGCGAAAGAGGACAATTCTAGCAAATTCTCGCGGTACGGAGAATGGGGCACCTGCGCGAGGCACTCGGCGGCGTGGCGCGCCTCCGTTTCGGCGCGGTCGCGGGCGTAGGCGAGCGCGCCGGTATGCAGGAGCGCCGCGACCACCGGCGCGAAGTCCGTGCGGCCGCCGCCGGCGATGGCGTGGCGGATCACCGCGGCTTCCTCCGCGGTGCCGGTCGCCAGCGCGCGAATGAGCGGCAGCGTCATCTTGCCTTCGGCGAGGTCGTCGCCCACGTTCTTGCCGATGGCGTCGGCGGTGCCCGAGTAGTCGAGCACGTCGTCGACGAGCTGGAAGGCGGTGCCGAGGTGCAGGCCATAGCGGGCGAACGCGTCCTCGGTCGCGGCGTCGGCGCCGCCGAGCACCGCGCCGAGCCGCGCCGCGGCTTCGAACAGCCGCGCCGTCTTGCGCTGGATCACCCCGAGGTACGCCGCTTCGTCGAGATCGGCGTCGCCTGCGTTCATGAGTTGCAGCACTTCGCCTTCGGCGATCGAGTTGGTGGTCTCGGCGAGGATTTCCAGCACGCGCATGCGCGCCACGCCGACCATCATCTGAAACGCGCGCGAGTACAGGAAGTCGCCGACCAGCACCGACGCCGGGTTGCCGAACTCGGCGTTGGCGGTCGGATGGCCGCGCCGCAGTTGCGATTCGTCGACCACGTCGTCGTGCAGGAGCGTCGCGGTGTGGATCATCTCGATGACTGCCGCCAGCGTGTGCTGGTCGGGCCCGCGGTATCCGGTCGCGCCGGCCGCGAGCAGCAGGACCGCGGGGCGCAGGCGCTTGCCGCCGCCGGCGATGATGTACTCCGCGACCTGGCGGATCAGGATCACGTCGGAGGCGAGCGACGCGCGCAGGACGCGGTCGACGGCCGCCATGTCGTCGCCGATTACCGGCTTTAAGAAGTCGATCGTCACGAAGGAAGGGGTTTGCCGGGCAGCTTTGTGCGGCATTTTACCTGCCGCCTCCGCATGCTCCCGCGGAGTCTGGCATCGCTTTGACAGGTTGACCATTTCCGGCTTACAATTCAAGGCTTTCCTAGGAACTTTCAATCTCCCGGACCGGGCAGGCAGCGCACCGGAAACCGGAACGAACTGGAGTCACTCATGTACGCGGTCATAAAAACCGGCGGCAAGCAGTACAAGGTCGCCGCCGGCGAAAAACTCAAGGTAGAACAGATACCGGCGGACGTGGGCGCGGAAGTCATTCTCGATCAGGTGTTGATGATCGGCGAAGGCGAGAGCGTCCGTCTCGGCCAGCCCACCCTCGCCGGCGCGGCGGTGAAGGCCACCGTCGTGTCGCACGGGCGCGGCGAGAAGCTGCGCATCTTCAAGATGCGCCGCCGCAAGCACTACCAGAAGCATCAGGGCCACCGGCAGAACTACACCGAGCTCGCGATCGACGCGATCGTCGGATAAGGAACACACCATGGCACACAAGAAAGCCGGCGGCAGCTCGCGCAACGGGCGCGACTCGCACTCCAAGCGTCTCGGCACCAAGGTCTATGGCGGCGAGGCGATTCGCGCCGGGGGCATCATCGTGCGCCAGCGCGGCACGCTGATCCATCCGGGCGTCAACGTCGGGATGGGCAAGGATTTCACGCTGTTCGCCCGCGTCGACGGCACGGTGCAGTACCGGACGAAGGGTCCGAAGCAGGACAAGTTCGCGAACGTGGTGGCGGGAGAGCCCGAAGCCGCGTAGTGCGCATGCGTTGCACCCGAGATACGACAAGAGCCCGGCGAAATGCCGGGCTTTTTTGTCCTTGGGGCGAGCCGCGGCTGGACGCGTCGGCAGCGCCGAGCCGGAGCTAACGCCTAGGAAAATCTCGGACGGAAAGCGCGAGCTCGCCCGAGATCGGCATGCCGTGGGCGAACACGCGCGCCTGCACCACACGCTCGATCTCGCTGCGGCGCGAGTGCAGCGCGCGCTTCACCGCTTCCGGGTCGTTGGCGAATTCCCCGAGCCAGCGCTCGATGACGCCCCACTCGATGAGCACACTCAGCGCCTCCCCGTCGACCGATACACGAATTTCCACGGGCTGCGACGGCTGGATGCGGGGCGTGCTGGGAAGGGTGTGGACGTTCATGACGCACCGCGTTGGGTTACCGGCGTTCAATATAGTACTGCATGGCGAGAGCGACGCCGGTAAACACGGCCAACGGGAACGCAGCCGAGAACAGGGGCTGCCAATCGTTGAGCACGCCCAGGTAGGAGAACAGGCGTTCGATCAGCCAGAACGCGAGTCCGAGCATGGTGCCCGCGAAGATGCGAAAGCCGACACCGCCCTGGCGGCGCTGGAACTGCGCGAACGGCAGCGCGAGCACCATCATCACCAGCACCGCCGCCGGGTACAGCACCTTCGACCAGAACGCGATCTCGAAGCGCGACGTTTTCTGGGCGCCGGTTCCGAGCACCCGGATGTTGTCGTAGAGGGTCGACAGCGCGAGGCGCTCCGGCGCCACCTGGTACACGGTCAGGATCGACGGCTGCAGCACCGAAGCCCACAGCCACGTCGGCTGCGTCGTGACCTGCGCCGAGTCGCGGCCGATCTCGGTCGATTTCACCTGCTCGAGCTTCCAGCGGCCGTCGCCGGCGAACTTGCCCGTTTCCGCGCTGCGTACCGCGGTCAGCCGCAGGTCGCGGTCGAACTCGTAGATGCGAACACCGACGAGGGTCATGTCGGAGAGCACCGTGCGGATGTTGACGAAGGTGAGGTCCTGCTTGAACCAGAACCCGCTTTCGAACTGCTGCGCCACGACGCCGGTCGCGCCGCCCAGCGCCGCCGCACGCACGGTCTGCGCGAGGCGCTCCGCCGGCGGCGCCACGTACTCGCCGGCGAGGAACGTCACGAGCGCGAGCGGAATGCCGACGCGCACGACCGCCCAGCCCACCTGGAAGATGGACGCGCCGGACGCGCGCATCACCGTGAACTCGGAGTTGGCGACGAACTGCGAGATCGCGAACAGGGTGCCGATCAGCGCCGCGACCGGGAACAGCTCGTACAGCCGCTGCGGGATATGCAGCGCGACGTACAGGAGCGCGGTGACGAGCGTGTAGCTGCCGCGCCCGACGTCGCGCATTTCGTTGATGAGGTCGAAGAACGTGAACAGGCCGATCAGCGCGACGAAGATGAGCAGCGTCGAGAGCAGGACGTCCTTGCCGATGTAGCGGGTGAGGGTTCTCATGACCGGTGCCCCTCACCCCGGCCCTCTCCCCGCTTGCGGGGAGAGGGTGCCCGACAGGGCGGGAGAGGGGTTCTCATGCCGCCTTCGGCGCGCGCCCGAACAAGCCGGTGATCGAAAGCTGGTGCCGGAACAGCAGGAATACGATCAGGAGCGCGCTGACGTGCGGTAACAGCAGTCCGGCCCACAGGTCGATCGTGCCCTGCGCGATCATGGCCTGCACGATGTTGATGCAGTTGGTGTAGAGCATGTACAGGAACGCCGCCGCTATGAGGTTGAACGAGCGCCCCATGCGGGGGTTGACGTAGGCGAGCGGAATCGCGAGCAGCGTGAGCACCAGCGCGAGGATCGGCACCGACAGCCGCCAGAACAGCTCCGCGCGCTCGTTGCGGCTGTCGGCCACGAGCAGCGCGGCAGTCGGGATCGCCTTGTTCGACGTCGGCAGCGCGCGCGCTTCGGCGGGCTCGATGCGCCGGCCGAGCTTGTCGAACTCGATCAGGCGGAACTCGGCGGAGCCGGGCTGACCTTCGTAGCGACGACCGTCCTCGAGCACCACGAAGCGATCACCGTTAGGCTCCTCCACGAGGTGGCCGAGACGGGCGACGGTGGTCGCGTCCTTCTTGTCGTCGACCGAGTGCAGGAACACGTTGCGGATGCGGCCGTCGACGGGATTGATGCTCTCGATGTACACCACGATGCCGGCGCGCCGGAACTCGCGGAACAGGCCGGGGGAGAGGATGCTCAACTCGTCGCGCGATTCGAGCTGGCGCTCGTACTCGAGCTTGCGCTGCTCGGCCCATGGCGAGAGGAACAGCGACAGGAGCACGATCGCGACCAGGAAGGGTGCTGCGAAGAGCAGGATGGGCCGAAGGCACGCCGTCAGCGACTGCCCCGACGTGAACCACACGACCATCTCGCTGTCGCGGTACCAGCGCGACAGGGTCAACAGCACCGTCAAGAACAACGCGACAGCCAGGAGGATGTTGAGGTAGAACATCGCGTTGAAGCCGATCAACGCGAGCACCCCTTCCGCCGCCACCGCGCCGCCCGCGGCCCGGGCCAGGATCCGGATCACGGACTGCGTGAACAGGATCGCCAGCAACACCACGAAAAGACCGATGGCAGTGGCGGTCAGCTCCCGTACCAGACTGCGCCGGAAGATCATGGCGCCGGGGAAACGTTTTGACTTTTTTCGGCAGATTTGCCGATAATGCGCGGCACGAGCTTAAACCCTAACAAAACGCCTGAGCGGGAGACGAGGGGTCGGAATGGAATTTACCATAAAAAGTGGCAGCCCCGAGAAGCAGCGGAGCGCCTGTGTCGTAGCGGGAGTGTTCGACAATCGCAAGTTGTCGCTGTCCGCCGAGTTGATCGATCGGGCGAGCAACGGCTACATCAGCGAAATCATCCGCCGCGGCGACATGGAGGGCAAGCTCGGGGCCACGCTCCTGCTGCACAACGTGCGCGGCACGCTCGCCGACCGCGTGCTTCTGGTCGGGCTCGGCAAGGAGCGCGACTTCCGCGACCGCGAGTTCCGCTCCGCCATCCGCTCCGCGGTGAAGCTCCTCAACGAGACCGGCTCGTACGAGGCGGTGCTGTACCTCACCGAGGAAAAGGTCAAGCGGCGCGAGGTGGTGTGGCGTGTCGAGCACGCGGTGGTCGTCGCCATGGAGGCCGTCTACCGCTTCGAGCAGATGAAGAGCCAGCCCACCGAGGTTCGCCGGCCGCTGCGCAAGCTCACGCTGTCGGTGCCGCAACGTTCCGACCTCACGGCCGGCGAGGCCGCGGCTGCGCGGGGACTCGCGATCGCGCACGGCATGGACCTTGCGCGCGACCTGGGCAACCTCCCTGGCAACGTCTGCACGCCGGCCTACCTCGGCGAGCGCGCAACCCAGCTCGGCGCCGAGTTTCCCGACATCGGGGTCAAGGTGCTGGAGCGCAAGGAGTGCGAAGAGCTCGGGATGGGCTCGTTCCTGTCGGTCACCAACGGCAGCGAGCAGCCGCCGCGCTTCATCGTCCTCGAGTACATGAAGTCGGTGCGCAAGGCGAAGCCGTGCGTGCTCGTCGGCAAGGGCATCACCTTCGACACCGGCGGCATCTCGCTCAAGCCCGGCCTCGACATGGACCAGATGAAGTTCGACATGTGCGGCGCCGCGTCCGTCCTGGGCACCTTCCGCGCGATCGCGGAAATGAAGGCGCAGGTCAACGTCGTCGGGCTGATCCCCGCGTGCGAGAACATGCCCTCGGGCCGCGCGACCAAGCCGGGCGACATCGTGACCAGCATGTCGGGGCAGACGATCGAGATCCTCAACACCGACGCCGAGGGGCGCCTGATCCTCGCCGACGCGCTCACCTACGCGGAGCGTTACGAGCCCGAGGCGGTGGTCGACATCGCAACGCTCACCGGCGCCATGGTCATTTCGCTTGGCCACGTCGCAAGCGGCTTGTTCAGCAACAACGAGACGCTCGCGCGCGCGTTGCTCACCGCGGGCGACGACGCGTACGATCGCGCCTGGCAGCTTCCGATGTGGGACGACTATCAGGAAGGTCTCGCGAGCAACTTCGCCGACTTCGCGAACATCAGCGGGCGCGCCGGCGGCAGCATCACCGCCGCGTGCTTCCTGTCGCGCTTCGCGAAGAAATACGAATGGGCGCACCTCGACATCGCGGGCACCGCATGGAAGGAAGGCAAGGAGAAGGGCGCGACCGGGCGTCCCGTGCCGCTGCTCACCACCTGGCTCCTGGCGCGCGAGGCGCCGGCGTGATCCCATGAGCGTGGGGGCCGTTTTTTGACGCTCATCGATTTCTACTCCGGAGTCGAAGATCGCCTCGCCATCGCGGCGCGCCTCGTGGCCAAGGCCGCGTCCGCGCACGGCAGCGTGCGCGTGCTGACCCCTGACGCCGCCACCACCGACGCGCTCGACAAGCTCCTGTGGATGGTGCCAGCGACCGGCTTCCTGCCGCATTGCCGGATGGACAGCCCGCTCGCGGGTGAGACTCCCGTGTGGATCGATCATCGCCTCGAACACACCGGCCCCGCGGCCGTGCTCGTCAACCTGCATCGCGAGGCGCCACCGTTCTTCAGCCGCTTCGAGCGCCTGGCCGAGATCGTCGGCCTCGACGACGTCGATGCGGGTCGCGAGCGATACCGCTTCTATCGCGAACGCGGCTACGAGTTGCGCGCGCACGACATGAGCACCGGCCGCTGACATGCCCACTGCGCGCGAGCTCCTCGACCAGGCAGACGCGCTCATGCGGCGCAACCGCTCGTCGATGGTCGACGACATTCCGGTCTTGACCGACTCGGTGATGCCCGCGGCCGAAGCGCGGGTGTTGCGCGGGCGCGCGGTCGCGCCGCCGCCGAAGGCGCCGGTTGCCGATTCGATCCCCACCTTGACCGAGCGCGTTTCGCCGTTGCCGCCGCCGCCGCGCAACGAGGTAGCAGCGGAAGGCGAGCCGTCGGACTGGCTGTCGCTGAGCCGTGGCGAGCCCTCGGTGATCGGCGATGCACCCGATTCGATCGCCGTGGTGCCGGATGTTCCAAAACCGCCGCCGGCGGAAGACGTCGACATTTTCGCCCCCGATCCGGACACCGCGCAGGTCGTGACCTTGGAGGAGGCGGAGGAGGAGTTCGAGGAGGAACTCTCGGGTCATGCACCGCCGCCCACGCCGCTGCCCGCGACCACCGCAGCGGCGCTCGCCGCCGAGTTTGCCGCCACGCCACCGTCGATCGACGTGGTGCCGCCCGTCGACGAAGCCGCGGAATTCGAGGACGAAATCGCGATCGAGCTTGCGCCGCTGCCGGTGGTCGAGCCGGAGGCGGAACGCGCACCGGAAATCGCGCTGGAGCGCGAGCCGGAATCCGAGCCCGAGCCGGGTCTGGCACCAGAGCCGGGTCCCGCGCTAGAGCCGGAACCCGAGCCGGAACCCGAGCCGGGTCCCGCGCTAGAGCCGGAACCCGAGATGGAGCCGGAACCCGAGCCGGAACCCGAGATGGAGCCGGAACCCGAGCCGCCGCTCAATCTGGGGTCCGCGCCGAAGCGCGCGCTGGAGCCCGAGCCGGAGCGCGAGCCGGAGTCTCCCCTGCCGGAACTCGTGAAGACGGTTCCCGTCCTCCTTGCCGCACCCGATCCTGCCCCGGACGAGGCGCGCTGGGCGTCGATGGCCGAAGAGGTTCGCATGCAAGTCCTGCAGCGGATCGATCTGTTCACCGACACCGGGTTGCGCGAGCAACTCGGCGCGCGCCTGCAGCCGATCGTGGACCGGGCGAGCGCCGACCTCGTGGCCACCATCAACCAGCACGTCGGCGAGCTCCTGCGCGCTTACGTCGCCGAGGCGATCGAGCGCGAAATCGAGAGCTGGCGCCGGGGCAACTGACCGCGCGCGGGCGGCGGAGTGCAGGCCGTGCCGTAGGGCGGCGCAATGGCCATCGCGATCACCGGCCGACGCAACGGCGAATCGAGCGCCAGCCCTTCGCAATGGCGATGGATCCCCCGGCGGCCGCACGATCGGCGGAACGCGTCACCGCAGTCACCTCGACGATCTTTTCAGTTCGGCGTGCAGGTGAAGTTGGCGGCATCGTTGGCCTGCGCCTGCGACGGGTTGGCGGGACCGCTGTAATTCGGATAGGCGCCGTACAGGCATAGCGGTCGCGTGCGGCCGTTAGTCGCGGCCGTCGCGGCGGCTGTGTTCCCGTCGATGGCGATGAGGTTACCCGGCGCCTGGCCGCGCTCGACCCATGCCTCCAGGGTCGCAAGCCAGTTGTGCTGCGACGTGAAGATCCCGCTCCCGTGCCCGTAGCCGGGGATGTGATAAAAGCGCGCGAAGCGATCGACGCTGGCTTGGCCATTGGCGGCCACTAACCGTTGCCAATAGGCAATCGTGTTGTGCGGGGTAATCGAATCGTCGATGGTGCCGTGCGTGAGCAGCATCCTGCCGCCTCTGCTAGCGAAGCGTGACAGGTCGGTGCTCACCGCGTCGGTCCACGCCGAAACTTCCTGGATGCGCGCCACCCAAGCGTCGGGCTGGAACGCAAGCGGGTCGTAGGTCAGGTCACGCGTCAGGAAACCCTGGATCGCCCCTTTTGCGGGAAAGTACTGGAACGCCGTGCCGTCGGGTACGAACGGGATCTTGGCAGGATCGGCGGTATTCGTTCGGCCCAGGTGGTTGCCGAGGAACGTAGCGCCCTCGAGCAACGGCCAGCGCGGGAACGAGGTGCTGCCACCCTGGAACGCGAAAGAGAAATGGACGCTGGAGCTGATCTTCTCCGCCGCGCCGATCTGGGCGTCGGACAGGCAAGTGTTGCCCGTATCCGCGCCTCCCGGGCAGCGCAGCGTTGACCCGACCGTCGCGATCGTGTAGGTGTCGTTGCACGCATTGACGTTGCTGATGATGCCATCCACGACGCCGTCCAGAGGATCGCATGCGTCGCGCACGGCCGCCACCAGCATGGCGACCTTCGCGGGATTGATCCACGCAGTGCTCGGCACCAGAGACTTGTTGCCGTAGATCGCACGTGCCTGTGCTTGTGCGCCCAGCCACAGGTTTTGCAGGTTGTACGCCGGGTACTGCGCGATCACGCCGTCGTAGTCGTCGGGGTAGCGCTGCGCGGCATCGAAGGCTTCGTGGCCGCCCTGGGAGCCGCCCGCGAAGTACGTGTAGCGCGGCCTGCGCCCATACATCTGGTCGGTCAGCGCTTTCGCCACGTCGATCGTCTTTTTTATCTGCCATTGGGCGAAGTTCATGAGTTGCTCTTGGTTGAGAGCGAAACTCGTGTCGAACGGCGGCTTGCCGCTGGCGTCGTGGCCCGAGTCGCTGCCGAGCGTCACGTAGCCTTGGGCAAGAGGCGTCGGCACGCTCGCCGGCGCGCCGGTGAACGGGGCGAGCCCGGTTACGACAGTGCCGTTGGTGCCCCCGCCGCCGTTCGAGGCAGACTTCGGTAAAGGGATCGTGCGAGTCAAGCTCCTGATTTGCAAGGATTGCTGCCCCACGCCTGCTAGACTTGGCAGCATGGAACTCGCCAAAACCTTCGAGCCTCACGCAATCGAATCCAGGTGGTACCCGTGGTGGGAGGCACGCGGCCTTTTCCGTCCCTCGATGGCGCCCGGTGCGCGCACGTTCTGCATCCAGCTGCCGCCGCCCAACGTCACGGGCTCGCTGCACATGGGCCACGCGTTCCAGCAGACGCTGATGGACTTGATGATCCGCTACCACCGGATGCGCGGCGACAACACGCTGTGGCAGGTGGGCACGGATCACGCGGGCATCGCGACGCAGATCGTGGTGACGCAACAACTGGCCCAGCAAGGCGTCGATCGCCGCGAGCTTGGCCGGGAGAAGTTCGTCGAGCGGGTGTGGGCATGGAAAGAAGAGTCCGGCTCGACGATCACCCGGCAGATGCGCCGCCTCGGCGCGTCCGCCGACTGGTCGCGCGAGCGCTTCACGATGGATGAAGGCCTGTCGGCCGCGGTGCTGGAAACGTTCGTGCGGCTGTACCAGGACGGTCTCATCTACCGCGGCAAGCGCCTCGTCAACTGGGATCCCACCCTTGGCACGTCCGTGTCCGACCTCGAGGTCGAGAGTGAGGAGGAGCAGGGCAAGCTGTGGCAGATCCGCTATCCCTTTGCCGACGGCAGCGGTTCCGTGGTCGTTGCGACCACGCGACCGGAGACGATGTTGGGAGACGTCGCGGTCGCGGTACATCCGGATGACGATCGCTATCGCGCGTACCTCGGCAAGGCGATCCGGCTGCCGCTCACCGATCGCACCATACCGCTCATCGCCGACGACTACGTCGACCGCGAATTCGGCACGGGAGCGGTGAAGATCACGCCGGCGCACGACTTCAACGACTACGCGATCGGGCAGCGTCACCAGCTCGAGCCGCTGGCGATCTTCAACCTCGACGCGACGGTCAACGACAACGCGCCGGCGAAGTACCGGGGCCTCGATCGCTACGACGCTAGAGCGGCGGTGCTCGCGGACCTGACCGCCGAAGGTCTCGTCGTGTCGGAGAAGGCGCACACGATGGTGGTGCCGCGCTGCGAGCGCACGGGCCAGGTGATCGAGCCGATGCTGAAGGAAGAGTGGTTCGTCGACATGCGCCGGCCCGCGCCCGCCTCGCATCCCTTCTTCCCGGGCAAGTCGATCCAGGACCTGTGCCTCGCCGCGGTGAGTGACGCGGGCCTGCCGCCCGGGGCGCCGGGAAGCGGCGAGACCGTGCGCTTCGTCCCCGCCGAATGGCTGTCGACGTACCTGCACTGGATCAACAACATCCAGGACTGGAACATCTCGCGCCAGCTCTGGTGGGGTCACCAGATTCCGGCGTGGTACGACGATGTGGGCAACGTGTACGTCGCGCCCGACGAGAACGACGCGCGTGTGCAGGCGCGGGCGAAGCTCGGCCGCGAACCGCAGGCGTTCACCCGCGACCCGGATGTGCTCGACACCTGGTTTTCCTCCGCGTTGTGGTGCCATTCCACCCTCGGTTGGCCGGAGAAGACGAAGGAGCTCGCGACGTTCCTGCCCTCGTCGGTGCTGGTCACCGGCTTCGACATCATCTTCTTCTGGGTCGCGCGCATGATCATGACCACGACCTACTTCACCGGCCACGTGCCCTTTCGCGACGTCTACATCAACGCCATCGTGCGCGACGAGGAAGGGCAGAAGATGTCGAAGTCGAAGGGCAACGTGCTCGACCCGATCGACTTGATCGACGGCGTGGACGTGGAGACGCTGGTCGCCAAGGCCACCAGCAACATGATGAACCCGCGCCAGGCCGAGCGTGTCGCGCAGCGCACGCGCAAGGTATTCCCGAACGGCATTCCCGCGTTCGGCGCCGACGCGGTGCGCTTTACCTTCGCTTCGCTCGCGACCTTCAACCGGACGCTCAACTTCGACCTCAACCGCTGCGAGGGCTACCGCAACTTCTGCAACAAGCTGTGGAACGCGACGCGGTTCGCGCTCATGAACGCGCAGGGCAAGGACGTCGGCCTCGACGAGGCGCAACCGAAGACGCTCTCGTTCGTCGACCGCTGGCTGCTGGGCCGCCTGCAGCAGGCGAAGCACGACATCGCAGTGAACATCGAGCAGTTCCGGTTCGACCTCGCCGCCAAGGCGTTGTACGAGTTCGTGTGGGACGAGTTCTGCGACTGGTACGTCGAGCTCGCCAAGGTGCAGATGGCGGCCGCCGACGCGAGCGGCGACGCCGCGGCTGCGCGCGGGACGCGGTCGGTGCTCATGCGCGAGCTGGAAGCGGCACTGCGCCTCGCGCATCCCTTCGTGCCGTTCATCACCGAGGAGCTGTGGCAATCGGTCGCCCCACTCGCCGGCAAGACCGGCGAGTCGATCTCCATCCAGCCGTTCCCCAAAGCGAACTTCGACCGCGTCGACGCCGCCGCCAACGCGCGCATGGCGACATTGAAGGACCTCGTGAACGCGTGCCGGGCGCTGCGCGGCGAGATGAAGCTGTCGCCGGCGGTGCGGCCGCCGCTGATCGTGGCGGGCGATCGCGCCGTGCTCTCGGAGCTCACGCCGTATCTGACGGCGCTCGGCAAGGTGACGGAAGTGCGCATCGCCGACGACCTTCCGAAGTCGGACGCGCCGGTGGAGGTCGTTGGCGATTACCGCCTCATGCTGTACGTGGAAGTGGACAAGGCCGCGGAGCGCGAGCGGCTGCGCAAGGAGATCGCGCGCCTCGAAGGCGAGATCGCGAAGGCGCGCGCGAGCTTGGGCAACGCGAGCTTCGTCGAGCGCGCGCCTGCCGTGGTCGTGGAGCAGATGCGCGCGCGCCTCACGGG
>JADLEZ010000433.1 GCA_020845855.1 Burkholderiales bacterium | reverse complement strand
TACCGGAAGCCCCGGTTCGATCCCGCCGACCCAGAACGCCAAGGATCGCCACCGCCATGGTGAATAACGCATAGTGCGGGAGTCGACTGCGGCGATCTTCGGTAGGCTGTCAGCCGGACGATGAGCACACGCAATCTCGACTATCTCTTCCGGCCGGGATCAGTCGTGGTGATCGGCGCGTCGAGCGAGCAACGCTCGATCGGTTTGGCCGTAATGAGAAACCTGCTCGAAGGCGGGTTCGCCGGCCCGATCCTATCGATCGGCCCGCAGCACGACACGGTGGCCGGCGTGCCCGCCTATCGGACGGTGCCCGAGCTCCCGGTCACACCGGATCTCGCCGTGATTTGCGTCACGCCCGACGCCGTCCCGCGCTTCGTTGCGGACCTCGGCGCTCGCGGCACCCGCGCGGTGATCCTTCTCGGCACCGGCCTCGGAACGACCGCCGACGACCGTGCACGCAGCGTGTTGCAGGCAACACTCGACGAGGCGCGCCCGCACCTGGTGCGAGTCTTGGGACCCGAAAGCGTCGGGCTGCTCGTTCCGGGACTGGGATTGAACGCGAGCCTCGCACCGAGTAAGCCGCGGCCCGGCGGGATCGCCTTGCTCTGTCAGTCCGCCGCGGTCACGACGGGGCTTTTCGACTGGGCGACCGCGAACGGCATCGGCTTCTCGCACGTCGTCGCGTTGGGTGCGAGCGTCGACGTCGACATCGCGGACGTTCTCGACTACGTGGGAAGCGACCCGGACACACGCGCCGTTCTGGTCTACGTCGAGGCGATCGCGTCCGCGCGCAAGTTCATGTCGGCGGGACGGGCGGCCGCGAGCAACAAACCGGTGGTCTTGCTCAAGCCGGCAGGTGGCGCGAGCGCGCCGGCGCTCACGGCGTCGGGCAACTGGGACACAGACGAGGCAGTGTTCGACGCCGCTGTTCGTCGCGCGGGGATGCTGCGCGTTCGCGCGTTGTCGGAGCTCTTCGGCGCCGCCGAGGCGCTCGCACGCTCCCGGCCACCCCGAGGCAACCGCATCGCCATCCTCGTGAACGACAGGGCGCTCGCGATGCTGACTGCCGACGCCCTTACCTCTGTGCACGACACAGTCCGCTCCGATTGTGTGCCTTCGGATGTGCTGCGGCTCGAGACCATCTGCCTGCCGGTGGACGCCCACGCGACGCAGTACGCGTCGGCCCTCCGGGCGTTGCTCGTCGATGACGAAAGCGATGCGGTGCTGCTCGTTCACGCGCCCTGCGCGACGGTTTCTAGCGAGGAAATCGCGCACGCCTGCGTACCCGTTGCAACGAGGACCGAGCTACCTGTGCTGTCCTGCTGGCTCGGCGGCGACGCGGTGGAGCGCGCACGGCGCACCCTGTCCGAAGCCGGCCTGCCCACGTACGGAACGCCGGAGCAGGCGGCCCGCGCGCTCGCGCATCTCATCGTGTATCGACACAACCAGGCGGCGTTGCGCCAAACGCCGCCCTCGCTGCCAGAGGACTTCGTCCCCGATATCGTGGTCGCGCGCGCGATCGTCGAGAAGGCGCTCGGCGAGGGGCGCGATGCGCTCACCGGAAGCGAAGCAAAGGCGCTGCTGCTCGCCTACCGGATTCCGGTCGCGGCAGCGAGGGCCGGCGACGACACCGTTCGCATGGGGCGCCGGCGGCCCCGGCGCCGGCGCACGCGAGCTTGCCTGCGGCGTCGCGTCGGACACCGTCTTCGGTCCGGTGATCTACTTCGGTCAGGGCGGATCCGTAGCCGAAGCGACCCGCGTTCATGCGGTCGCGTTGCCACCTCTCAACATGGCACTCGCCGCCGATCTCGTTGCCCGGTCCGGCGCACTCCGGCGCCCCGTCGACCGGCCGCGGGCCGATGAGCGCGCGGTCGCCGCGACCCTGGTCAAGCTGTCGCAGCTCGCGGCCGACCTTCCGGAGGTAGGCGCGCTCGCTATCGACCCGCTGTTCGCCGACGAACAGGGCGTGCTCGTCGCCGCGGCGCGGGCGCGAATCGGCGCGGCGATCGCTTCCGGAACGGGCCGGTTCGCGATTCGACCTTATCCGAAGGAGCTGGAGGAGTCGATCGAGCTCGCCGGCGAGCGCGTCGTGTTGCGGCCGATTCGTGGCGAGGACAGCGCGGAGCACGACGCCTTCCTGGAGGGCATCGACCCGCAGAGCCTGCGCTTCCGGTTCGGCCGCGAGTTTCGATCCCTCCCGCGCTCGGAGCTTGCCCGCATGACCCAGATCGACTACGAGCGCGAGATGGCGTTCATCGCGACGGTCGAGCGCGCCGACGGCTACGAGACGGTGGGCGAGGTTCGCATGAACGCGGAGCCCGACGGCGCGCGGGCGGAGTTCGCAATCGTCATGCGCGCGGACTTCCAGGGCAAGGAGCTCGGGCGCGCACTTCTCGAGAAGATGATCCGATTCGGTCGCAAGCGCGGCATCCGGATCCTGTACGGCCTCGTGAACGGGTCGAACGAGCGCATGCTCGGGCTCGCGCGCCGCCTCGGATTCCAGCTCGAGGGCACGCCGGATGCCCGCACCGTGGTGGTCTCCCTCGACCTGCAGCGACGGCTCGACCCGCCTTGGGTTTGAGCTCCTTCCAGCGCGGTCTTGGCCGCCCGCGAGCAGGAAGCGTACAAAGCGGCGCGAGCCGCAATCGAGACGTTTCGCAGCCGCGCCGGCACACCGAGACGATGAACGTTAACAGGCGCCGATGCTGCTGGATCTCACTGCGTCCGCTCGGTCCGGCGCGCCGGGCGGCAATGCGGGCCGTGCTCGTACGGGTTATGGGCACAGCTTGGATCGCCCTGCTGGTAAGCAGTTGCGCAGTCGTGCCACGCGATGTGCCACGCCCCTGGACACAAGCGTTGGCCGATCCGGCGCAGACGGACCTCGGTCAGGCAGCCGCAGCCCGGCTGTCGGCGCAACCCGGGGCATCGGGATTCCACGTTCTTGATTCGGGGCTGGATGCGCTCGCCATGCGGGCCGGCTTGGCCGACGCTGCGCAACGCACGCTCGATCTGCAGTACTACGCGCTGATCGCGGACACAACCACGCAACTGCTCATCCACCGCGTGATTCGCGCCGCCAAACGCGGCGTGCGCGTCCGCTTGCTGGTCGACGACCTGTACGCGGTCGGCAAGGACCTCCATCTTGCGGCCCTTGCATCGGGGCCGAACATCGAAGTGCGGGTGTTCAACCCGTTCATGCGACGCGGCCCGTTCGGCCTGTCGCGTCTGGCCGAGTTCCTGGGCGACACGGTCAGACTGAATCGCCGCATGCACAACAAGCTGTGGATCGCGGACAACGCGGCAGCCATCATCGGCGGCCGCAACTTGGGCGACGCCTACTTCGACGTCAGCGACAATTTCAACTTCTGCGACCTGGATATGCTGGCGGTCGGTCCCGTCGTACGCGAACTCTCGCTCGGCTTCGACGAATATTGGAACAGCGCTTGGTCGGTACCTATAGAAGCGTTCGTCACCGAGCGCACGGACGCGCAGACATTCGGAAGTTTCGAAGATGAACTCGAAGACCGATTGCGCAGCTTCAGCGACTCCGTGTATGCGCGTGCCCTGCGCGGCGTGCCACTCGGACCCCGCTTGCTCGCGGGGCAGTTGCCACTTGCGCCGGCCTCTGCTGTCGCCCTATACGAGTCGCCCGCCAAGATGGCGTCCGACGTTGTTGGCGATGCGGCGCCCTCGTCCATCGCCTGGCAGCTACGCGCCCTGGTCGAGAACGCCAAGTACGAGGTGATTCTGATCTCGCCCTATTTGATTCCGAGTCAACGTGGGATCAAGATCTTGAAGGCGGCTGCGCAGCGCGGCGTGAAAGTGCGGGCACTGACCAATTCGTTGGCCACGACTGATGTTCCGGTGGCCCACGCCGGTTATGCGCGAGTGCGGCCGGAGCTGCTCGCCCTCGGGACGGAACTGCATGAGCTGCGCCCATACGAGCGACCGCATGCTCAACGGCTCTGGATCCCCGAGGTCTCCAATGCCAGCCTTCACACGAAAGCGATTGTCGTGGATCGCCGATACGTGCTGGTGGGATCGATGAACCTCGATCCTCGGTCGCGTCATACCAACACGGAAGTCGCGGTGTTGATCGACAGTACGGCCCTGGCCGCGAGCCTGCGCACACTGTTCGAAGAGGCGGTGCACACCACCCGCGCCTTTCGTGTGCAGTTGTCTGCTGGCGAGGTATCGTCGAGATCCCTCGCCTGGTTGGCTGAAGACGACGGCAAGATCGTGCGTCGAAGCGCGGAACCGGCCAGCGCGTCGCGCCGGCTCGTGTCTGAATTGCTGTATCTGTTTACGCCCGACGAGCTTTTGTGATCGGCCCGAAGAGACTCGGCCATTTCCGCCTGCGGGATTTGGTCGAGCGCTTTCCGATGAACGCAGCGTTGGGCCTGTGCCTCGAATCCGCAGCGCTGGCACGGGCCGCATCTGTACCTGAAGTACAGCGCCGACGGCAAGGCGCATTCGGTCTACCCTCCACCCGACCATGCACCGGCGCTACGCCTACATCGAGGCCATGCTGCCGCTGGTACAACAGGTGATGCACCAGACCCGCCAACGGATCAACCACGGCAGCACTCAGTCATCGGGAAAGATTGTCAGTTTGTTCGAGCCGCACACGGAAATCATCCGCAAGGGCAAGGCCGGCAGGCCCACCGAGTTCGGCAAGATGATCAAGGTCCAAGAGGCCGAGCGGCAGATCATCACCCACTACGAGGTCTACGATCGACGCCCCGCCGACTCCGATCTGCTGGTCCCGGCCGTCAAGGAACACCCGCCCCAGTTCGGCCAATTTCTTGCGCCGTAAAGTAGTTATTGGTTAGGCCGTGCATGCGCTGCTCTGAAAAGTCGCGCTGGGATAAGCCGTCTCGCCGAAGAAATCCTTGTTGCGCAGGCGCTCGCCCCGCGGACCCGGAATGCGGTTCAGGCGGCCCGCGCCTCGCCTGCTTGCTCGTCGGTGCGCCCGTCGCGGATGTGATAGATCCGCCGGAAGGTCGGGATGATCTTCTCGTCGTGGGTGACGACGATGATCGCGGTTCCGAACCGCTGCGCCATCTCGTTCAGGATGCGAACCACGGCCAACGCACGAGCGCCGTCGAGCGGCGCCGTCGGCTCGTCGGCGAGGATGATCGGCGGCCGGTTGACCAGCGCGCGGGCGATCGCGACACGCTGTTGCTCGCCGCCGGAAAGCTCGGACACCCGCGCCCTCGCGCGATGACTGACATCCAGCGCCTCGAGCATCTCCCGCGCCCGGTCGCGCGCCTCGCCGTTGGACACGCCGGCAAGCATCGGCAGGATTGCGACGTTGTCGGTGGCATCGAGGAATGGAATGAGGTACGGCGCCTGGAACACGAAGCCGATGCGGTCGCGCCGCAACGCACGCAGATCGGTTACCTTCCAGCCGTTGTCGTAGATCGCCTCCCCGGCGAGCGCCATGCGGCCGGACGTAGGCTCGATGACCGCGCCCAGACATTTCAACAGCGTGCTCTTGCCCGAGCCGCTGGGGCCGATCAGCCCCACGACCTCGCCGGGCTGCACGACCATGTCCACGCCCTTCAGCGCGTCGACCGCGGCGTCACCGGTACCGTAGCGCTTGGTCAGGCCGCTGATCTGGATCGCCGGTTGCATCGCGGCTAGCCGATTGCCGTCGCCGGGTCCACGCGCAGCGCGGCGCGGATGGCGACGACGCTGGCCAGCGCGCAAATCACCAGCACCAGCACCGCGCCGAGCACCGCGTCCCCCGGAATCAGCAGCACGTATTTGGGAAAGACCGGCGCCCAGAGGGTGGACACGGTCTTGCCGACCACGAAGCCGATGACACCCAGGCCGAGCGCCTGCTGCAGGATCATCCCCGCGATGGTGCGGTTGCGCGCGCCGATCAGCTTGAGCACCGCGATCTCGCGCACCTTGTTCAGCGTCATCGTATAGATGATGAAGGCGACGATGGCGGCGCTGACCACGGCGAGAATGACGAGAAACATGAAGATCTGCCGCGCGGACGTGGCGATCAGCTTGGCGATGAGAATCTCGTCCATGTCGCCCTGCGTGTACGCTTCCAGGTGTTTCCAGCGCCGTATCTCGCGCGCCACGGCGGCTTCGTCGGCGTACGGCGCGAGCCGCAGCATGACCACGTTCACGTTGCGGCTGCTGGCCTGGCTCGCCTGCACTGCCTCGAGCAGTCCCGGCACGCCGGGACGGTTGAATGCCGGATTGGCGGCGGTGCGCGCACGCTCGTTGACCAGCGCATCGTTGTCCTTGAGGAACTGCACTTCCTGCGCGTCGCGCAGCGGGATGAAGACCATGGGATCGCCCCCCGACGAGACCATGCGGCGAGTCAGTCCGACCACCGTGTATTCGTGGCGACGGATGCGGATTCGTTCACCGATCCGGAAGCCGGTCTTCACATCGGCGATCGCTTCGTAGTGCGAGCGGGTGATCGGGCGTCCTGCCACGAGGTAGCCGGGCTCGCCGGGACGCCCCGGCTCGAAGCCGACCAGCATGACGCGCACGTCACTGCCGGCATGCGGAATCTGCATCGTCAGATAGGTAACGTTGCCCGCTTCGGCCACACCCTTGAAGCCGAGCAGGGCGCGGTAGACGTCGTCGCGCACGCTGGAGGGCTCGGCGTAGGGGCCGAGCGTGTCGCGCTGCACGACCCATAGATCGGCGCCGCTGTTTTGAAGCAGCACCCGCCCGTCGTCCACCAGGCCACGATAGATTCCCGCCATCGATAGCGTCAGGCCGATGAGCAAGCCGAGACCGAGACCGGTAAAGACGAACTTGCCCCAGCCGTTGCCGATGTCGCGAACGGCGAGATTGATCATGGGGTAGCGCCGGCGATGGTGGCGACGACCTTGACTTTCGCATCGGGCTTCAGTGCCTGTTCGCTGTACACGATGACTTCATCGCCCGCTGCCGGACCATCCAGAATCTGGCTGCGGCCATCCAGCGTGGTGATGCCGACCGCTACCGGCTGGAACACGGCGCGACTGCCGTTGAGTTGCCATACTCCGTCCTGTCGAGCCCAGCGCTTGACCGCCGCCGCCGGGACGGAACGGGCATCCGGCAGCTCGGCGGTGCGGATCGTCACCTCGACCAGCTCGCCGATCGACATATCATCCGGCCTCGTTGCCAAGCCGATGTTGACGATGCGTTCTTCGGTTACCGCATCGCTTACCCAGTCGACGCGCTGGACTTCCCCGCGGTGGGCACGCCCGGCGTCCGAGCGCAGCACGACCTTCGCCGGCTGCCCCACGCGCACCCCGCCGGCCTGACTCTGGTCGATGCGCGCCTTGACCCACAGACTCGCGGGGTCGATGACCTGCACTACCGCCTGCCCGGCGACGATCGTGGTCCCGGGCTCGACCAGCCGCGCGCTGATCACGCCGTCGATGGGGCTCGTGAGCCGCGCCTGCGCGCGCACTTTGCCGATGCCCGCGACATCGGCCAGCGCGCGCTCACGGTCGCGCTGCGCTGCCGCCAGTTGCGCCGCGGCGGCGTCCAAAGCCGCCTTCGCCGCGTTGGCTTCGTGCTCTTTGGTATCGGCAGCTTCTTGGCTGACGAAACCCTGGGTGCGCAGTTCAGCGTAGCGGCGCGCGCTCGAGACAGCGATCTGGGCGCGGCTCCGAGTCTCGGCGAGTTGGGCCTCCGCGACGCGGATGGTGCTCGCTGCACGTTCCGCGGCGAGCCGCGCGCCGGCGACACGATCCTCGAGATCGACCGGATCGAGTTCGGCGAGCAACTGGCCGGCCTTGACGGCATCGCCCTGGTCGACCAGCACGCGCGCCACGCGGCTCGCCACCGTGGGCCCGAGCGCGTAGCTGCGACGTGCCTCGACCGTGCCGATGCCGAACGTGCTCGCGACCAGCGGACCCTGTTCCACCTTGGCCCGCGTGACCTTGATCGGCGCCAGCGGCCCCTGGCTCGTCGCGAGCCAGCCGAACAGCAGCGCGAAACCGACGGCGGCCGCAATCAGCGCTGCCTTGCGTGCGACGCGCAGCTTCACGACGG
>JADLEZ010000432.1 GCA_020845855.1 Burkholderiales bacterium | reverse complement strand
GCCGATGCCGGCGACGGTCGCCACTTCCCAGTTGCCGAAGTGTCCGGTCAGCAGCAGCACGCCCTTGCCCTGGCGATAGGCTTCGACGAACGCGTCGAGGTTCTCGATGCGCACCATCGCGAGCTTGCGCTCGCGCGTGAGCCACCGGAAGCGCAGGAACTCGCCGCCAAGCCGCCACAGGTGCGCATAGTGCGCCTGCGCGAGGTCCGTTATCCGGTCCTCGTCGAGGGTGTCGCCGTACACGCGGCGCAGGTTTTCGAGGATCACGCGCCGGCGCAGGCGCAGCAGGTAGTAGAGGAGCTTCCCCGAAAGCGGGGTGCGCACCGGCGCGGGCTGCGCCACGGCCACCGCCGACGCGCTCGCGCGGTCGTGCGTCATCGACAGCGCGATGGGCCCCAGGCGATGGCGGCCGGCGAGGATTTCCGCGCGCGGCCCGAGCACCACCTGCGGCGCGCCGAAGGCGTCGCGCTCCACCGAGAAATCCGACGGCTCGACCTGCGCGAGCGCTGCCTCGCGCGGAAAGAGCTTGACGCAGGCTTCCTTGGCGGCGAAGCGCGCGGCGAGGCTCGCGGCGCGGCCCGGGCCGCCGCCCGCGTCGGCGAGCTCCCGCGCCGTGAAAAAGCGCAGCAGCGCATCGCCCTCGTTCTCCGCGAGCAGGCGCTCGATGCGGCCGATCTCGACCGAATCGATGCCGCAACGCTGCGCCGGGCCCGGGTTCATGGTCCGCGCACGATCACTGCGGCGTTGGTGCCGGCGAACCCGCGGCAGAGCACGAGCGCCACGGCGCTGCGGGGCCTTTGCGCCTGCACCGACACCGGCAGCCCGGCGCAGGCGGGGTCGAGCTCGCGCAGGGTCGCGATCCCCGGCACGACATTCGCATCCAGTGCAGCGAGCGCCACCACCGTCTCCACGATCCCGGCCGCGGCAATGAGATGGCCGAACGACCACTTGAAGCCGGTCACCGGCGGAATCGAGCCCGCGAACACGCGCTTTATCGCCGCCGCTTCGGAAGCGTCCGAAATGCGCGTGCCGTTGGCGTGCGCGACGATCATGCCGACGTCGGCCGGCGCGAGCTTCGCATCCGCCAGCGCCTGGCGGATCGCCCGCTCCGGCCCGTCCCCATCCTCACGGATCGTGACGAGGCCCTCGCCTTCGGTCGCATAGCCACCACCCAGCACTTCTCCGAGTACGCGCGCGCCGCGGCCTTGCGCGGACGCCTCGGTCTCGATCACGAGTGCGCCCGCGCCCTCGCCGAACTGGCTGCCGTCGCGGGCCGCGTCGAACGGGCGCAGCGCCTCGGACGCGAGGAGGCCGACCTGATGGTAGTACAGCACCATCTGCGGCTCGATCGGCGTCTCGTGTCCGACCGCGACCACGCGGTCGGCCTCCGCGGCGCGCAGCGCCTCCAGCGACTCGATCACCGCCAGCAAGCCGCCGACGCTGTGATTGGTGATGCAGGCGTTGGTGCCCTTGAGTCCGTACCTGATGCCGATGTGGCCAAGCACGTTGTTGGGCAGCGTACGCAGCAGCCACATCGGGTTGACGACGTTGGCGAGCTCGTCCCCGAACTTGCGAAGGTCGCCGCCGGCATCGGTCATCAGGGGAAAGTAGTCGTACTGGTTGGCGAAGTTGCCGCCGCCCGAGCCCACGATCACGCCGCTGCGGTCGCTGTACGCCGCCGCCTGCCCGGGGGGCAGCCCGTCGCGGTGCGCGACGATGCCGGAGGCGTCGATGGCGCGTCCCGCGGCGTACAGGCCGACGAGATCGGTGCGCCGGATGAGCTTGTGGAGCTTGCGGTCCTCGACCATCGCGCGGGGGTTGAAGTCCGGGATTTCGCCCGCGACGTGCGTGGGCCACGCGCTCGTGTCCCATTGCTCGATGGCGCGCAGCCAGGTCTGCCCCGAGAGCACGGCCTCGAGGATCGCCGCCGGCGAGTTGCCCGCCGCGCATACCGCCCCGCTGCCGGTGATCACCGCCCTCGTCATGAACGTACTTCGTCGGGATGCCGCAGCACGATGCAGCTGTTCGACCCGCCGAAGCCGAAGGAGTTGGACAGCGCCATGCGCACGCGGCCGCGGCGCGGCTCGCCCACGATGAAGTTGAGGTCGCAGTCCGCGTCGCGTTCGGCGAGGTTCGCGTTCACCGGCATCTCGCCGCGCGCGACCGCGAGCGCGCACACCACCCCTTCGACCGCGCCGGCGGCGGCGATCAGGTGCCCCATCGAGCTCTTGGTCGAACTCACCGATACGCGCGCCTTGTGCTCGCCGAACACCGCGTGGATCGCCGCAGTCTCGCTGCGATCGTTCATGAGCGTGGAGGTCCCGTGCGCGTTGATGTAGTCGACGTCGGCAACGCTCGCCCCGGCATCGGCGAGCGCCTGGCGCATCGCCTGGATCGGCCCGTCGCCGTCGGGCGGCGAGTCGGTGATGCGGTAGGAGGACAGCGAGTTGCCGTCGCCGGCGAGCTCGGCGTAGATGCGCGCGCCGCGGGCGCGCGCGCCTTCCCACTCCTCCAGCACGACGAAACCCGCCCCTTCGCCCAGCAGGAAGCCGTTGCGCGTGGCGTCGAACGGACGGCTCGCGCGCTCCGGGGTGTCGTTGTCGGTGGACAGCGCGGACAGGAGGCAGAAACCGGCGATGCCGATGGGACTGATCATCGAATCGAAGCCGCCCGCAAGCGCACGGTCGGCGTGGCCGCGGCGAATGGCCTTGAGCGCCGTGCCGAGCGCCTGTCCGCCCGACGCGCAGGCGGTGTGCACGGACGTCGCGTAACCGCGGATGCCGTGACGGCGCGTGAGCAACGCGAGCCCTTCCGCCGCCTGCCCGCGGCAGAACACGAGCGGATCGTTGGCGGGACCGTCGGTGAGCAGCAGGTCGGCGTCGAGCTCGCCGCCGGCGGCGGCGTGCGCGTGGGTTTGCACGAGGTCGCCGAAGTCGGCGGTCATCATCCCGGCGCCGACGGCGCAGCCCCAGCGGGTGCCGTCCTGCGGCGTGGGACGAACTCCCGCGTCGATCAGCGCCTGCTCCGCCGCCTCGAGCATGAAGCGGTGCGAGCGATTGGTGAACTTCAGCAGCTTGCGGTCGGTGACGAGCCGCGGCGCGAAGTCCTTCACCTCGGCGGCGATGCGTGTCGAAAAGCCCGACGCGTCGAACTGGCGAATCGGCGCGCCGCCGCTGCGGCCCGCGAGCAGCGCTGCCCACGTGGAGTCCACGTCGTTGCCCACGGGCGTTACCAGGCCCACGCCGGTGATCGCGACCCGTCGTCGTTTCACCCTGCCTTCCTTTCCGCGATGACCACGCGCGCCGTCGCCACCGTCTTGCCCTCGGCTTCCGCGGTCAGCGCGAACGTCGCCTCGCCGCCCGCGGACGGCCGCATCCGCGCGGTCAGGCCGAGGCTCGCGCCAGGCGCAGTGAACGAGCGGACCTTCACGTGCGTCATGCGCACCGGCGCCAGCGACGCGCCTGCCGGCCATCGCGTCGACTCACCCGCCACCGCGAGCGCAAGCCCGATCTGCGCGTCGAGCATGAGCGTGGCGGGAAACACCGGTCGCCGCGGAAAGTGGTCGTTGAAGAACGGCGCCGTGCGCGGCACGTCGAGCGTGCCCTGCGCCCACTCTCCCGGCGTGCCGCCTTCGCGCGTCGCCCGGGGGAGGTCGACGCCATGAAACCGTCCGGCGGGCGCGCCGCCGCCGGTCAGCAATGCGAAGCGCTCCGCCATCGCCTTCGGATCGTCGAATTCGGCGAGCGGCAGCATCGGTCCAAGGCAATCGGCGAGCTCGATGGCACGCTCGCCGCGGATGTCGGCCCATCCGCGGTACGCGACCGCCTCCTCGTCGCAGCTGTCGATTTCGACGCCGAGGTCGAGCGTATCGCCGGGTCTCGCCTCGCGCAGGAAGCGCGTCTCGGTGGCGAGCGCGGCGACCGGCCTCCCGCGAAACCCGATGTGCGCCATCGCGACCCACGCCGCGAGCTGGCCCACCGCCTCCGCCATGAGGCACTGGGGGAACGCACGGATGTTCGCCGGAATCGCGAATGCTCCGCTCGCGCGCGTTCCGGGCTGATGCCCGGTGATGCGGTCGGCGAACGAGAACGCGGCGAAGTGATCCGTCATCCCGCGGCTTTTTGGGCCTGCACCACGAGCTTGCAGAAGGTCTCCGGCGTGAACAGGCGCGGAATGTCGGCGACCTTCATCGGCGAGCGGAAGCGCTCCGGCGGCACCTCCGACAGGTACGCCTTGAGCTGCGCGAGCCCGCCCTCGGTGACGGTGCCTTTCTGCTCGAACTCGGCTTCGGTCAGGTCGCCGCGTGCGTTCTCGACGATCTTGCCGCGCGGGATCTTGATCTTGAACGCGCGCTCGAGCCGGAACACCATGTCCAGGAAGTCGATCGACTCGGCGTCCAGGTCCTCGATCAGCGACACGTCCGGCTTCACGTCTTCGACGTCGCAGCCGAGCGCATCGGCCATCGTCTCGGCGACGACCGGAAACACCTTGTCGATCTCTTCCTGGGTGACTTGTATTGTCGCCATGCTTTCCCCTTGTGATCTGGTTCGAGCGAAAATTGCGTCACCCGCAGCGGCTACGCCGCCGGCGGCGCAATTTTCGCCCGGTGAGGTTCTACTCCATCTTGAATCCGCCATCCACCGTCAGCACCTGCCCGGTGATGTAGCTCGCGTAGTCCGAGGCGAGGAACCAGACCGCGTGCGCCACCTCCTCCGCCTTGCCGAAGCGCTTCATGAGGATGCGCGCGCGCACCTCGTCGCCCGCCAGATCGCGCACCGCCTGCGACATCTCGGTCTCGATCACGCCCGGCGCCACCGCGTTCACCGCGATCTTGCGCGGCGCGAGCTCGACCGCGAGCGCGCGCGTGAACGCGTTGACCGCACCCTTGCTGGCCGCGTAGTTGGTCTGGCCGCGGCCGCCCTTCTCGCCCGACACGGAGCTTAGGTTCACGATCCGCCCGCGGCGCCTGGCGATCATGTGCGGCGCCACCGCGCGGGTCACGTTGAACACGCCGGTGACGTTGGTGTCGAGCACGTCTTGCACGTCCTCGTCGGAAAACCCGGCGAGGGGATTGTCGCGGATGGTTCCCGCGTTGTTGACCAGCACGTCGACGCCGCCGGTACGCTCGACCACGCGCTCGACCGCCGCCGCGCACGCCGCGGCGTCGCGCACGTCGACCTGCTCCGCCGTGACCCTGCCGCTACCCGCGGCGACGACCGCGTTCGCCGCCTCCGCGTTGCTCTGATAGAAAAACGTCACCACCGCGCCCTCGTCGGCGAAGAGCTCGACGATCGCGCGGCCGATGCCGCGGCTGCCGCCGGTGACGATGATGCTCTTGCCTTCGAGACCAGAGGCGATCACGTCAGTTTTTCCACCGGCCGAAAGCCGTCCCGCTACGCATGAAACGGCCGCGGCCCCTCACCCTGTCCCTCTCCCCGCGGCGACCTCCGGAACCGGCGAGGCAACGCGGCACGCTAGCGTTGTCGGTCGCCCTCGGTCGCTCGGCGACGCGCCCTTCGGGCCTTTGCTCGCTTCGCTCGCCGCCTCGCTTACT
>JADLEZ010000431.1 GCA_020845855.1 Burkholderiales bacterium | reverse complement strand
AGTTCTTCGCCGAGAAGGGCTTCGGCTATGCGTCGATGCGCGACATCGCCGGCAAGGCGGGCATGCTGCCGGGGTCGCTCTATTACTACTTCGCGTCCAAGGAAGCGCTCCTGGTCGCGGTGTATGCCGAAGGCGTGCGCCGGATCAAGGAGGCCGTGGCGCCGGCGCTCGCCCAGGACGCCGACCCGTGGACCAAGCTCACCAGCGTGTGCGCGGCGCATCTCGAAGGCTTGCTGGAGGACAGCGCGTACGGGCAGGTCGTGATCCGGGTGCGCCCCGACGACGCTCCCGAGGTCGCCGGCCGCCTGATCGCCTTGCGCGACGAATACGAGGCCGTGTTCGAGCAGGCGATCGCCGGGTTGCCGCTGCCGCCGCGCACGGATCGGCGCGCGCTCAAGCTCATGCTGCTCGGCGCGCTCAACTGGTCGCAGACCTGGTACCGCTCGGGCAAGGACTCGCCGCAGGTGCTCGCGCGGCGCTTCGTACGCCTGCTGCGCGACCCCCTGGATGTCCAGGACAACTAATTCGACTCTGACCCCATACTCGTTACGAGTATCGACTCTGACCCCAATTATGTTTCGACCGAAGGTTCTCATCACCAAGATCGGCCTCGACGGCCACGACCGCGGCAGCCGCATCGTCGCGGCGCACCTGCGCGACGCCGGCATGGAGGTCGTGTATACGCCGCCGTGGCAGAAAATCGAGACGGTGGTCAAGCTCGCCGTGGAGGAGGACGTCGACGTGGTCGGTGTGTCCTCGCTCGCCACCGATCACCTCATCGTGCCCAAGCTCATGGACGCGTTGCGTGCCGCAGGCATGGCCGACGTCGCGGTGATCATCGGCGGCATCGTGCCGGACGAGGACGAGAAGGAACTGCTCGACGCGGGGGTCGCGCGCGTGTTTCATCCCGGCGCGGCGCTGGACGACATCGCCGCCTTCGTCACCGAGGCGACCGCGCGCGTGCGCGCCGCCCGCTTTCCGGCCATCTCGCCATGAACAAGCCATTGTCCGAGCCTATTCCCGCCTCCACCGAGGAAGCGCAGGTGCGCTGGAGCGCGGAGTACGCCGCGCAGATCGGCGCCGGCAAGGTCGTGCGCAACCGTTCCGGGATCGAGGTGAAGCCGCTGTACACGCCGCTCGACGTCGACTCGTCGCGGTTCCTCGCGGACGTCGGCTTCCCGGGCCAGGCGCCGTACACGCGCGGCATCTACCCGACGATGCACCGCGGCCGCACCTGGACGCAGCGGCAGCTCATCGGCCTCGGCACGCCGGCGGCGTACAACGAGCGGCTGCTCGACATCCTCGCGCAGGGCGCCACCGCCGTCTCGCTCATTCCCTGCAACTCGGTGTTCCGCGGCTACGACATGGACGAGGTCGACGCGGAGCTCCTGGGCACTTGCGGCGTGGTGTGCAACAGCGCGGACCACATGACGACCTGCCTCGACGGCGTGGACCTTGCGACCACGTCCTGCGCGATGAACGACCCCTCGCCGTTCACGCTGCTCGCGTTCATGCTCGCGACCGCGAAGCGCCGCGGCGTGGACTGGCGCGCGCTCACCGGCACGTCGAACCAGAGCGACTACCTCTCGCACTTCGTCGCCAATCACATGTTCTTCCGCCTGGCACTCGCCGGCGCCCGGCGCGTGCTCACCGACCACATCGCGTGGTGCGGCGAGCACCTTCCGCGCTGGAACCCGCTGTCGATCGTCGGCCAGCACATGCAGCAGGCCGGCGCGACGCCGGCGGAAGCGATGGCGTTCACGCTCTCGTCCGCGATCCAGTATGCCGACGATTGCGTCGCCGCGGGGCTGTCGCCCGACAGCTTCCTGCCGCGCTTCACGTTCTTCTTCGACATCTCGCTCTCCTTCTTCGAGGAGGTCGCCAAGTTTCGCGCCGGCCGCCGGATCTGGGCGCGGCTTGCGCGCGAGCGCTACGGCGCGCAGGACCCGCGCTCGTCGCGCTTCAAGTTCCATGCGCAGACGTCGGGCGTGGACCTCACCCGCCAGCAGCCGCTCAACAACATCGCGCGGGTGACCGCGCAGGCGATCGCCGGCATCTTCGGCGGCCTGCAGTCGCTGCACACCGACGCCTACGACGAGGCGTTGTCGTGCCCGACCCAGTTCGGGGCGCGCATCGCGGTGGCCACCCAGAACATCCTGCGCGAGGAAGCGCGCCTGACCGACGTCATCGACCCGCTCGGCGGCTCGTACTACGTCGAGGCGCTTACCGACGAAATGGAGAAGCGCGTGCTCGAAGTCATGGCCGACGTCGAGCGCGCGGGCGGCATGTACCGGGCGGTCGAGTCGGGATTCGTGCAGCGGCGCATCGGCGAGTCGGCGCGCGCCTTCCAGGAGCGGGTGGACAGCGGCGAGCAGACGGTGGTGGGCGTCAATGCGTACCAGGTGGAAGAGGACGCGGCGGCACGGCCCGCCCTCGCAAAGCCGGACGTCGCGGACATGGACGCGCATCGCGCGGCGTTCGCGGCGTGGAAGGCGGCGCGGTCGGAGCGCCTCGTCGCGAACGCGCTCGACGATCTCGCGCGCGCCGCGCAGGCGCCGCGCGACAACGTCTTCGCGCAAGTGGTCGCGGCGGCGGACGCGGGCTGCACCCATGGGGAGATCTGCGGGACGCTGCGGCGCGAGCTGGGGTTCGGCAATCCCCTCATCGTCCTGTGAACAAGCCGCGCGAAGACTTGCATCGGGCGGCGCACGGGGATACGCGCCTTCCGTACATACGCGCCGGCGACCGCGCCGCGCTCGCCCGCGCCATCACCGAGATCGAGAACGAGCTGCCATCGGCGCAGGCTCTGCACGAGGCCTGCGCCGAGCACGTGGGACACGCCCACGTCGTCGGCATCACCGGGCCGCCGGGCGCCGGCAAGTCGACCCTGATCAACGCGCTGGTGCGCGAGCTCCTCGCACGCGGGGAGCGCGTGGCGGTGGCGGCGGTGGACCCGTCGAGCCCGATCACCGGCGGTGCGGTACTGGGCGACCGCGTGCGCATGACCGACGCCGATGCATCCGACCGCGTGTTCATCCGCTCGCTCGCCTCGCGCGGGCACGGCGGCGGGCTCGCGCGCACGACGCGCCGCGTGGTGGACCTGCTCGATGCGGCCGGCTTCGACAGCGTCATCGTCGAAACCGTGGGCGCCGGGCAATCGGACGTCGACATCGCGAGCCTCGCCGACACCAGTGTGGTCGTGTGCCCACCGGGCCTGGGCGACGACGTGCAGGCGATCAAGGCGGGCATCCTCGAGATCGCCGACGTGCTGGTGGTGAGCAAGGGCGATCACGCGCACGCCGAGCGCACGGAGCGCGACCTCAAGGACATGCTGAACCTGCGTGCCCGCGCCTCGGGACGCAAGGTGCCCGTGTTGCGCACGGTAGGCACCACGGGCGAGGGGGTCGGCGCATTGGTCGACGCTTTGCGCGCGCATGCGCGGGAAGGCAAGGGCCGGCGCGTCGTGACCTCCGTCCACGGGGAAGCGGATGCGTTCCTGCGCCGGTTCTCGGCCGAGGACCCCTACCAGCGCCTGAACGGCATCGAGGTCGTCGAGACCGGTCCCGGCACGGTGACGCTGCGGTTGCAGGTCGCCCGCCAGCACCTCAACTTCAACGGCCGCTGCCACGGCGGCGTCATCTTCACACTCGCCGACAGCGCGTTCGGCATGGCCGCCAACGGCTATGGTGTGGTCGCGGTCGGCATCGACACGCATCTCACCTTCCAGGTCGCGGTGAAGGAAGGCGAAACCCTGGTCGCACGCTCGCAGGAAGTGAGCCGCAGCAAGCGCATCGGGGTGTACCGCGTGGACGTGACGGTGGGCGAGAAGATCGTGGCGGCGTTCACGGGCACCGTGTTCCTGACCGGGCACGCGCACCGGTGAGCTTTTTGACCCGACCCTTTCGGGGACGCGGTCAGAAGCAGTGCTCGGGTCCCGGAAAGGAGCGCTCCCTGACCGCGCTCACGTAGGCTGCGAGGGCAGCCTCGACGCTGCCCTGCCCCTGCAGGAAATTTCGCACGAAGCGTGCGGGGCGTCCGCGCTGGATGCCGAGCACGTCGTACACGACGAGCACCTGGCCGGCGCATTGCGGTCCGGCGCCGATGCCGATAACCGGTACGCTCGCTTCGCGGGTCAGCGCCTCGCCCACGCTAGCAGGCACGCATTCGACGACCAGCATCGATGCGCCGGCCGACGCGAGCGCACTCGCGTCCGCACGCAACCGCGCGGCAGCGTCCCGCGTCTTCCCCTGGACGCGATACCCGCCCAGCACGTTCACCGATTGCGGCAACAACCCGATGTGGCCGCAGACGGGAACCGCGCGCAACGTCAGGAACTCGACCGTCGCCGCCAGCCACGCGCCGCCTTCGACCTTGACCATGTGCGCGCCCGCCTGCATCACGGCGACCGCGGATGCGTACGCCTGCGCCGGGCCTTGCTGGTACGTGCCGAAGGGCAGGTCGGCAACGATCATCGCGCTCGCGCATCCGGCGGCAACGCAGCGCGTGTGATAGACCACATCGGCGAGCGTGACCGGAAGCGTGGACTCGTGGCCCTGGATCACGTTGCCGAGCGAGTCGCCGACCAGCAGGACGTCCACGCCGGCACGATCGGCGAGGGTCGCGAAGCTCGCGTCGTACGCGGTCAGCATCGTGATCGGCGTGCCCGCTTGCGCCAGCGCGTTGAGTGTGTGCACGGTCACCCGCGCCGCTCGCCCGGCCGGTGGCGGGTTGCCGTACGGCGGCGCCTCGGCTCGCGTTTCCGGGTCCATATGACACGTGTCCAGTGAATTCGCGGCAAGTCTACGGCACCAGCGCGCTCGCCTCGCCCCTGGCGACGAGCTCGTCGCCGACGTGCGAGGAGCAGTCGAAGGTGACCTTGCGCGTCCGTTCATTGAGCTCGCGCACGACGACCTTGGAGACGACGACGTCGCCGGGGCGGACCGGCTTCTTGAACCGGATCGCCATCTCGCGCGCCACGGACCCCGGCCCCGGCAGCTCGTTCGCGAGCACGGCGGAGATGAAGCCGACCAGCAGCGCGCCGTGCGCGACGCGGCCGCCGTACTGCGACGCCGCGGCATAGGCGTCGTCGAAGTGCAGCGGGTTCCGGTCGCCGGTCGCCCCACCGAACATCTCGATCACCTCGACGGTCACGGGATGCGTGAGCGACGCGGACATGCCGAGGTGGAGGTCGGAGAATTTCATGGGCTGGTCGGTGGCTCTCGAAGCGGATCGCGGACAGGTATTCTAGTGGGGCATTGATAGAATAGTCCGTTTTCCGATATCGAGGCAGTCCCCATGTCCGCCCGCACGCCCGACGATGTTCACCCCCTCTTCGCGCGTTACTTCGCCGAGGCCGACATGGCCGGGCTCATCTCCCTCTACGAGCCCGACGCGGTGCTGCTGCCGCAACCCGGAGCGGTGGCGCGCGGTCACGCGGCGATCCGCGAAGCGCTGAACGGCTTTCTCGCGATGAAGGGTGTATT
>JADLEZ010000430.1 GCA_020845855.1 Burkholderiales bacterium | reverse complement strand
GAGTATGGGGTCAGAGTCGATACTCAATTGGAGTATGGGGTCAGAGTCGAATTTCTGCTCCACTACGAAGGTCGTATGGTCGGTGCTGCCGCGCCCGCAAGGCGAAATTCGAATCTGACCCTAGTTGCGCGCGACCAGCCACACGCCGAGGACGATGAACCCGATACCCAGCCAGCGTGTGACCGTCACCGCTTCGCCGAAAAGGTAGTGCGCGGCGATCGCGTTGATCACGTAGCCGAGCGAGAGCATGGGGTACGCCACCGACACCGGCACCCGCGACAGTCCCATGATCCAGACCAGGAGGCTCACCATGTAGCAGATCACGCCGACCACGAAGTGGCCCTGGGTGCCCATGCGCCACAGCGTGTCCCACCAGTTGTCGCGGGTGAGCGTGATCACGCCGAGCGCGTTGGTGCCCGCCTTGAGCAGAAGCTGCGCGCCGGCGTTGAGCAGCACGCCGGTCATGAGGAAGAGGAAGGCGGAGAGAGTCATCGGCGGGCTACGAAAGCGCGCCGCGGGTCTTCGGCCAGCACGCGAAAGGGAACGCCGCGCTCGCGCAGGTCGGCGGCGGTCCCGCGCGACATGAGCGCATAGGCCTGCGGCGCGGCGGCCCATGCTTCCATCCACTGCGTCAGGTTGAGCGCCTTGTGCGGCTCGGCGAGGATGCCGAGCGTCATCTCGTCGCGGAACTCGACCAGCGTGGTCGGCCGCCGCAGGTAGAACGGCAGCGTCTGGTCGTAGCTTGCGACCTGGTAGACCGGGAAAGCGGGGTCGAGCGCCTGCCCGTTGGCGCGGTCGGCCAGGGCGAGGATCGGTTGCGCGGAGCGCACGGAAGCGAATGCGTCATTGCCCTGCAAGCCGAGCAGCAATCCGACCAGCGACGACAGTGCGAGTACCGCGATGCCGGCGCTCTTCGCGGCGGGTGTGGCCTTGCGGAACAGAAAAAACGACCCGATGCCGCCGGCGGCGTACACGACGATCATCGCCAGGAGCCACGGGCCGAATGCGCGGTAGATCGCGGCTGGCGTGGATTCGCTCGCAAGGGCCGCGACCGCGCGCTCGTAGCCGGCGAGGTAGGCGATCGCCAGCAGCGCGCCGCCCACCGCCAGCGGCAGCGCGATCCACATGAGGGCGCGCGAGGACAGGCGCGTCAACTCGAAGCCCAGCACCAGCGCGAGCGCCGGGAACATGGGCAGGATGTACGAGGGAAGCTTCGACCCCGACAGGCTGAAGAACACGAACAGGAACGCTGCCCACACCAGGCAAAAGCGCTCCCAGGAAAAGCCGTTGGCCTCGCGCGGGGCGTCGCGCCAGCTGCGCACGAGCGTTGCTGCCCACACCAGGATCCACGGCATGAGGCCCAGCACGAACCATTGCACGAAGTAGTACCACTCGCCGCCGCGGTTGTGCGTCTGCGTGAGAAAGCGCTGGAAGTGCTCGTGGATGAAGAAGAAGCGCGCGAACTCCGGGTTGGCCGCCGACACCAGCAGGAACCACGGTGCGGCGAGCGCGAGAAAGACGGCCGCGCCGGGCAGCGCGTGCAGCCGCTTCCACGGCCCCGCGTCGCGCGTGAAGAGCGTGTACAGCACGAGGGTGGCGCCCGGGATCGCGATGGCGACGAGACCCTTGGTGAGCGTCGCGGCCGCCGCCGCGGCGTACGCGGCGAGCATCCAGTTGCGCTGTACGTGCGCGGGAGCGCCCGCGCGCTGTGCGAGCAGGAACGCGCACAGCATGAGCGTCATGCAAAACGACAGCAGCGAGTCGAGGGTGAGGAGATGCGCGAGGCCGACGTGCCAGACGGTGCCTGCGAGCACCAAGGCTGCGTAGACGCCCGCGTCCGGCCCCGCCAGGCGGGCGGCGGTGAAGCCGACCGCGAGCACCGCGAGGAACCCCGCCACGGCCGACGGCAGGCGCGCCGTCCATTCGTTCACGCCGAGCGCGTCGAACGTCGCAGCACCCAGCCAGTACTGCAGCGGCGGCTTCTCGAAGTACTTCAGGTCATTGAGGCGCGGGGTCACCCAGTCGCCGCTTTGCGCCATCTCGCGCGCGATCTCGGCGTAGCGGCCCTCGTCGGGGTGCTGCAGGCGCCGCGCGTCGAGGCCCGCGAACCACGCCACCGCCGCGACGAGCGCGATGAGCCACCAGACGCGGCGAGGGAGGGAGGCGATCATCGGAAAAGGCGAGCGTTGAGCGCGAGGGCCGAAACTGCGCCTAAGCGCGAAGCGCGGAGCGTGGTCCCAAGCGGCCGGCGCATTCTACCGGACGGGCATGCGAGGGCTTCCTTTAAGATACGCCCATGCCCGCTCCGCTCATGCTCTACGACAACTGGGAACGCACCCTGCGCCCCTTCGCCCCACTCGCCAAAGGTGCCCCGGTCGGTCTGTACACCTGCGGCCCGACGGTCTACGACTACCAGCACATCGGCAACTTCCGCACCTTCCTGTTCGAGGACGTGCTGAAGCGCGTGCTGGAATGGAACGGCTACCCCGTCCGCCACGTGATGAACATCACCGATGTCGGGCACCTCACGTCCGACGCCGACACCGGCGAAGACAAGATGGAGAAGGGCGCGCGGCGCACCGGCAAGTCCGCGTGGGAGATCGCGCAGCTCTACACCGACGACTTCCTCCTGAACCTGAAACTCCTCAACATCGAGGGCGCGACTATCCTCTGCCGCGCGACCGACCATATCGCCGAGCAGATCGCCTTCATCGAGGACATCGAACGCAAGGGCTATACCTACACGACCTCCGACGGCGTGTACTTCGACACCGGCAAGCTGGACGGCTACGGCTACCTCGCGCGGCTCGACATCCACGGGCTCGACGCCGGCCGGCGCGTGGAACTGGGCGAGAAGCGCCTGCCCACGGACTTCGCGCTGTGGAAGTTCTCCCCGCCCGGCGAAAAGCGGCAGATGGAATGGGACAGCCCCTGGGGCCGCGGCTTTCCCGGCTGGCACATCGAGTGCTCGGCGATGGCGCAGAAGTACCTGGGCGACTTCTTCGACATCCACTGCGGCGGCGAGGACCACATCCCGGTGCACCACACCAACGAGATCGCGCAGACGCAAGCGCGCGTGGGCACGCGCCTCGCGAACTTCTGGATGCACGGCTACTTCCTGCTCATGAACGACGCCAAGATGGCGAAGTCGGCGGGCGAGTTCCTGCGCATCCAGTCGCTCGCGCAACGCGGGTACGACCCGCTCGTGTACCGCTACCTGTGCCTCACCGCGCACTACCGCACCCAGATGAGCTTCTCGTGGGAAGCGATGGACGCGGCGGCGACCGCCCTCGAGCGCATGCGCAACGGCTTTTTCGCGCTGCCTGCGGACCCCGCGGCGAAATCCGACGCGGGCTACGTCGAGCGCTTCGGCAACGAGATCAACGACGACCTCAACGTCCCGCGCGCGCTCGCGATCGCGTGGGAGGTGCTGCGCGGCGACCTGCCGCCGGGGGTCAAGCGCGCCACGCTGCTGACGTTCGACGAGGTCCTCGGCCTCGGGCTTGCGCAATGGGCGCCGAAGGAAGTCGACGTGCCGGCGGACGTGAAGGCGCTGGCCGAAGCCCGCGCTGCCGCGCGCAAGGCGAAGCAATGGGCCGAGGCCGACCGCCTGCGCGGCGAGCTCGCCGCCCTGGGCTTCGAGATGGAAGACCAGCCGGGCGGCTACCGGCTCAAGAAGCGGTAACGAGACCCTCGACGTCCTGCAGCAAGCCCTGCATCTGCAGCTCGCGATAGAGCGCAGCCGCGGCCGCGATGTACTCGTGCGCGCGCGCCTGCTCGCCTCGGCGGTGCGCGAGCCGGCCGAGCGCCAGGTTGCAGTGCGCGACCAGGCGAAAGCAGTGCCGAGCAGCGCTTCGTCGGCCCCCATGCGGCTTGGCGCCGCGTTTTCCCCCATTGGTCGCTTGGCCGTTGAGGGGGCGCGGGGATCTGCCTAGGATTCACCCAACGCCGGCCGATGGCGGTGAATCCGAAACCCCGGGTTGCCGCATCCAACGGTCGACAGCAGCCAAACTTGCCCGAGAGGACACCATGACCTACCAGACGATCCAGTACCGCCAAAGCCGCCGCGAACGGATGCTGAAGCCCCTGTTCGGCGCCGTGGCGGGGATGGCCGCGATGGCCACCCTCGGTCTCGCAGTCGTCGGGCCGGCCGCGCTCTCGCGGGCGGAACCGGCAGTCGTGGCCAAGTCGAACGCCGACCGTCCGACCGAGGTGGCGATCTCGCCCGCCAGCATCCATATCGTCGTGCACCGCGTGAAGACGGCGCAGTCGGACCTGCCGATCGTTCCCACCGCTTACAAGCCGCGTGGCTGACCGATCCTTCGAACCCCCAATGGGGCGCCTTCGGGCGCCCTTCTTTTTGCCCGGAATCAATAGAAGCGCTCGATCCGCCCCGTGTACAGCACCGGCCCCTGCGGCGCACCGGTCGGTGATCCTCCCGCCTGCTCGAGGCTGACCGCGAGCGCCGGCACGTTGGCGAGTGCGACATCCGGCGCCGAGGGCAGCGTGATGCGCGCGAGCCCGGATGGCGACAGCACGCCGAGCGAGCGTGGCGGCGCGCCGTCGGGCAGCATCCATAGCTGCAGCGAGCGGTCCGGCGGTACCGGCGCCGCTGCCACGGGTTTTATCGCCATCGTGCGGCTGCCGCGCTCTACGGTGGCAATGAGCGCGGGCCGTGCGTCCGGGCCGGCGAGCACCACGACGATCGGTTGCGCAACGGGCGCCTCGCGCGGCGTCAGCACGGCGAGGGCAAGGCCGAGTGCCGCGACGAAGCTCGCGACCGCGAAGCCGCGCCAGAAGCCCACGCGGGTCCACCATGGGCCCCGTTCGCTCGGGCGCACGGCGTCGAGCCCGAGGCGCAGGGCGATGCGGCGCCATACCTGCGGCGGCGGCGTGATGGGTGGCGCGCCTTCCGCGAGCGGCAGCAGGCGCTGCTCCCACGCGCGGATCGTCTGCGCCACGACGGTGTCGGTGCGCGCGGTGCGCGCGAGACGGGCCCGCGCGCGCGACGACAGCGTGCCCAGCACATACGCGGCGGCGAGCGCATCCAGGCGCGGCAGGCGGTCAGGGCGGGAGAGGTTCATCGCGTCACCCCTGCCCGGTCGAGGCAGGTGCGCAGCCGCTCCAAGCCCCGGCGCACCCACGACTTGATCGTGCCCAGCGGCTCCTTGAGGTGCGCGGCGAGCTCCGAGTGCGACAGTCCCTTATAGAACGCGAGGGCGATCGCCTGCTTCGGTCCGGCGTCCAGGGTTTCCACGCAGTCGCGCACCGACCGCGCCTCGGCGCCGGCGAGCAGCATCTCCGCCGGGGTCAAGGCCTCGGAGGGCAGGTCGTACTCGGGGGCGTCGTCGTCGTCGGAGGTGAGCGTCACGGTGTCGATCTCCCGCCGGCGGAGCTGGTCCAGGCAGCGGTTGCGCACGATCGATGTGAGCCAGGTCATCGGCTGGCTTTTCGCGACCTCGTACGAACCCGCGTGGTGCCAGACGTTGACGTACGCTTCCTGCAGGACCTCCTCCGCGGCCGGGGGATGCTTCAGGATACGCAGGGCGACACCGTACAGATGCGCCGAGGTCGTCTCGTAGAATTCCGCGAACGCCGCCTGGTCGCCCATCGCGATGCGCGACAGCAGCGTCGCCACGCGGGCGCTCTTGTCGGGCGCGATCGCCATTCAGCGCTGCTTGCGCCACATGACGTCGCCGCGGCCCGCCGCGCGGTTCAACGTGCGGGCGAGCACGAACAGGAGGTCCGACAGGCGGTTGAGATAGATGCGCGCGGCGTCGCCGATGGTCTCGCTCGCCGCCACCTCCACCAGCGCCCGCTCCGCGCGCCGGCACACGGTGCGCGCGACGTGCGCCAGCGCGGCGGCGCGCGTCCCGCCCGGCAGGATGAATTCCTTGAGCCGCCCCAGGTCGGCGTTGAAGCGCTCGACGTCGGCCTCGAGCCGCTCGACGTGCGCGCGCGTCATCGTGGTAGCGCCCGGGATCGACAATTCGCCGCCGAGATCGAACAGATCGTGCTGGACAGCAACGAGACAGTCGGCCACGGCCGGTGGCAGCGTCTCGGCCAGCAGCACGCCGACGGTGGAGTTGAGCTCGTCGACGGCGCCGATCGCAGCGATGCGCGGCGAGCTCTTGGACACGCGCGAGCCGTCGCCCAGCCCGGTGGTGCCGGCGTCTCCCGTTTTGGTCACGATTTTCGATAAGCGATTGCCCATATGTCGATGGTACGAAGGTTGACTGGAAGGTGGATGCAGCGTAACGGAAATCGGCCGGCGGCGGCAAGCCGATGCTGCTACGATTGAACATGGCACAAGGAGGAGGGGACATGAATCCCTACGCAGGCGACCTCGACCGCAACGACGCGAACTACGTGCCGCTGACGCCGGTATCTTTTCTCGCACGCACCGCACACATCTGGCCGCAGCGCATCGCGGTCATCCACGGCGAGCGCCGCTACGCCTGGCGCGAGGTGTACGACCGGTCGCGCCGTCTCGCATCCGCGCTTGCGCAGCACGGTGTGCGCACCGGCGACACGGTGGCGGCGATGCTCGCCAACACGCCCGAGATGATCGAGGCGCATTTCGGCGTGCCGATGGCGGGCGGTGTCCTCAACACGCTCAACACCAGGCTCGATGCCGACGCGATCGCGTTCATGCTCGACCACGGCGAGGCCAGGGTGCTCCTCACCGACACCGAGTTCGCGCCCGCGATCAAGGCGGCGCTCGCGCGCGTAGCGAGAAAGCCGCTCGTCATCGACGTCGCCGACGCGCTGGGTCCGGGCGGCGAGCGCCTGGGCGAGACCGATTACGAGGCGTTCATCGCCAGGGGCGACCCCGCGTTCGCGTGGCAGCCGCCGGCGGACGAGTGGCAGGCGATCTCGCTCAACTACACGTCGGGCACCACCGGCAATCCCAAGGGCGTGGTCTACCACTACCGCGGCGCGTACCTGAACGCCCTGTCCAACATCATCGACTGGGGCATGCCGCGCCACTCGGTGTACCTGTGGACGCTGCCGATGTTCCATTGCAACGGCTGGTGCTTCGCGTGGACGATGGCCGCCAACGCCGGCACCAACGTGTGCCTGCGCAAGGTCGAGGCGCAGGCGATCTTCGACGCGATCCGCGAGCACGAGGTCACGCACTATTGCGGCGCGCCGATCGTGCACTCGCTGCTCATCAACGCGCCGGAGCCGATGAAGCAGGGGATCGCGCACAAGGTGTCGGCGCTGGTGGCGGCCGCCGCCCCGCCCGCGGCGGTGATCGAGGGCATGGAGCGCATGGGCTTCGACATCACGCACGTGTACGGGCTCACCGAGACCTACGGCCCGGCCGCGGTGTGCGCCAAGCACGCCGAATGGGACGCGCTCGACATCGGCGCGCGGACCGAGCGCAGCGGACGCCAGGGCGTGCGTTACACCTGCGAGGAGGGCATGACGGTGATGGACCCCGAAACCATGCGCGAGGTGCCGTGGGACGGGCAGACCATGGGCGAGATCATGTTCCGCGGCAACATCGTGATGAAGGGGTACTTGAAGAACAAGGCAGCGAGCGACGAGGCATTTCACGGCGGCTGGTTCCACTCCGGCGACCTCGCGGTGATGCAGCCGGACGGCTACGTCAAGATCAAGGACCGCAGCAAGGACGTCATCATCTCCGGCGGCGAGAACATCAGTTCGCTCGAGGTCGAGGACGCGCTGTACCGGCACCCGTCCGTGATCGCGGCGGCGGTGGTCGCGCAGCCCGATCCGAAGTGGGGCGAGACGCCGTGCGCGTTCGTCGAATTGAAGCCGGGCGCGGCCGCAACGGAAGGCGAGCTGATCGAGCATTGCCAGCGCCTCCTCGCGCGCTTCAAGGCGCCGAAGAAGGTCGTGTTCGGCGACCTGCCCAAGACGTCGACCGGCAAGATCCAGAAGTTCCTGCTGCGCGAGCGTGCGAAGTCGACGGCGGCGATCGAGTAGGGACGAGGGGCGAGGGGCGAGGGGCGAGGGGCGAGGGGCGAGGGAGCATCTCGGTCTGCCACGTTCTGCGTCTGTAATGGGGTTCGTCCCCATTGCGGGTCTGTAATGGTGTAATGGGGTCCGTCCCTGTAATGGGGTCCGTCCCTGTAATGGGGTCCGTCCCCCTTTCAGACCCTTTGTAATGGGGTCCGTCCCCATTTCATGTAATGGGGTCCGTCCCCATTTCAGGGTCCGTCCCCATTTCAGACCCTTGGCGTCGAATCTCGTCACCCGGGCCCGCCCTCCTCGAGCGACAATAGCGACGCGTTGCCGCCGGAGGCGGTGGTGTTGATGGTCAACGTGCGTTCGCTCACGACGCGCGCCGCGTCGTAGCTGCCGGCGCGTGCCGTGACGACCGGCACCAGCGGCCCCTCGCGCGCGGCGAGTCGCGACCGCAACCGCGCAAGCTCGGCGTCGGACCCCGCGAAGAGGACGGCATCCGCGGCGTCCTCGCCGACGATGTCGTTGCCGAGGTCGCGCGCGAGGCGCATCTGCCTCGCACGCTCGCCGTCGTCGTCGGCAACGCACGCGACGCCGCCGCGCGGCACGAGCCGCAGTACGTTGGATTCGCCGGTCGGGCCGGGCAGCGAAACCGGATCTGCCGGCCGCACCGGCGGCGCCTCGCGCACCAGCCGCCACAGGTACATCGGGCCGCCGGCCTTGGGCCCCGTGCCCGACAAACCCTCGCCGCCGAACGGCTGCACGCCGACCACCGCGCCGATGATGTTGCGGTTGACGTAGACGTTGCCCGCGCGCACGCGCCGGCTGACGAGCTCGATGGTCTCGTCGATGCGGCTGTGGATGCCGTGGGTGAGGCCGTAGCCCGAGGCATTGATCGCGTCGACGAGTGCGGCGAGCTCGCCTTCGCGGTAGCGCACGACGTGCAGCACCGGCCCGAACACCTCGTGCGTGAGCTCGCGCACGTCGCCGATCTCGATGATCGTCGGCGCGACGAACGTGCCCTGCGCGCATTCGTCCGGCAGCGACAGGCGGCTCACCGCCGCCCCGCGGCGGCGCCAGTCCGCCACGTGCCGCTCGAGGCGCTCGCGCGCGCCGTCGTCGATGACCGGACCGACGTCGGTGGACAGGTGCCGCGGGTCGCCGATGCGAAGCTGCGCCAGCGCACCATGCAGCATCGGCACGATACGGTCCGCGACGTCGTCCTGCACGCACAGGATGCGCAGCGCCGAGCAGCGCTGGCCGGCGCTGTCGAACGCCGATGTCAGTGCGTCGCCCACGACCTGCTCGGGCAGCGCCGAGCTGTCGGCGATCATCGCGTTCTGCCCGCCGGTCTCGGCGATCAGCACCGGGTCGTCGGTGCGCGGCGCGAGCGTACGGGCGATGAGGCGGGCGACTTCCGTCGAGCCCGTGAACAGCACACCGGCGATGCGCGGATCAGCGACCAGGGCGGCGCCGACCGTCTCGCCGGGGCCGGGAAGCAACTGTAGTGCCGCCGGCGGCACACCCGCGCGATGCAGGAGCGCGATCGCGGCGGCGGCGATCAGCGGCGTCTGCTCCGCCGGCTTTGCGAGCACCGGATTGCCGGCGGCGAGCGCGGCGCTCACCTGGCCGACGAAGATCGCCAGCGGGAAGTTCCACGGCGCGATGCACGCCATCGGTCCGCGTGGGGTGGCGCCGGCGAGCTCGCGGCGCGCCTGCGCGGCGTAGTAGCGGCAGAAGTCGGCGGCTTCGCGCACCTCGGAGAGCGCGTTGGGCAGCGACTTGCCGGCCTCGCGCACCGCGAGCAGCATGAGATCGTCGCGCTCGCCTTCGAGGAGGTCGGCGGCGCGCTCGAGGATCGCCGCGCGCTCGTGGACACTGCGCGCGGACCATGAGCCGCCGCTCGCGACCGCCTGCGCGACGGCGTGTACCACGTCCGCCGCATCGGCGTCCTCCACGTAACCGACGACGTCGCGATGGTCGGCCGGATTGACGGCCGGCCGCGAAGCGCGTTGGCGCGCCGCCGCCGCGGCGAGCATCGGCGCGGCCAGCAGGCGGGCATGCGGACCCGCCACCAGATCCTCGAGGTTGCGCACCACCCGCTCGTCGGCGAAGTCGAGTCCCTGCGAATTGCGGCGATCCGCGTACAACTCGCGCGGGCGCGGGATGCGCGGGTGCGGCGCGCCGCCGGTGCGGTGCGCGTGCGCCACCGGATCGGCCACCAGCTCCGCGATCGGCACCGCCGGATCGACGATGCGGTTGACGAACGACGAGTTGGCGCCGTTTTCCAGCAATCGCCGCACGAGGTACGCGAGCAGCGTCTCGTGCGATCCGACCGGGGCGTAGATGCGACACGGCCGATCAAGCTGCTCCGCGCCCACCACCTGGTCGTACACCGACTCGCCCATGCCGTGCAGGCACTGGAACTCGTAGTCGGCATCGCCGGCGAGGGTGTGCACCGCGGCGATGGTGAACGCGTTGTGGCTCGCGAACTGCGAATACAGCGCATCGGGCGCGGCGAGCATCGCCCTTGCGCACGCGAGATACGACACGTCGGTGTGCGCCTTGCGCGTGAACACCGGGTAGTCCGACAGCCCGTCGACCTGCGCGCGCTTGATCTCGGTATCCCAGTACGCGCCCTTGACCAGGCGCACCATCAGCCGGCGCGAGGTACTCCGCGCGAG
>JADLEZ010000429.1 GCA_020845855.1 Burkholderiales bacterium | reverse complement strand
GCCGGGCGCTTCCTGATAGGCGTAGCCGTTGCGCTCGAGGATGCGGAACAGCGGCATCGGCCGGCAGTCGATGATCACGCGCAGCCGGTCCTCCGCGCCGAAGTCGGAGATGGTTTCGAGAATGCGCTCGAGCGGCTCGGGCGCTTCCATGCCGCGTACGTCGAGGGTGATTTCCTGGTTCGTCATGTCGTGCATCCCGTCGGCCACGTATGGTACACGGCGATTGTCGGGGACCCTCCGCGCCGCGCTCCTTGATGCACATCAACCGCGCGTGCGCAGCGCGTGGGCCACGTTGAGCGCGGCCGCGAAGACGAGCACGGCGCCGCCCTGGTGCGCCGCCGCCAGCGGCAGCGAGACGCCGGTCAGGAGCGTAGCGATGCCGAGGGCGATCTGCCCCGAGAGGAGCGCGAACAGGAGGTAGCCGCCGTTGCGCGCGGCCGGGGCGATGCCATGCGCCCGGTGCAGCTTCCACGCAAGCCACGGCACCGCGAGCGCCAGCAGCCACGCGAGCGCGCGATGGTCGAACTGCACGGTGGCCATGTTCCAGAAGAAGTTGCGCCACGCAGGCTCGATCACGAAGATCTCGGGCGGCACCACGTGGCCGTTCATGAGCGGGAAGGTGTTGTAGGCGAAGCCGGCGCGGATGCCCGCGACCAGCCCACCCGACAGCACCATGACGAAGACCAGCGCCGCTACCGCTTGCGCGAACCGGCGCAGCCGGCCGGCCACCGCGCTGTGCCACGAAAGCGGCCGCGCGCGCACCAGCGACAGACCCACCCAGAGCATCGCGCCCAGGATCAGGAAGGCGAGGCCAAGGTGCGCGGTCAGCCGGAACTGCGAAACGCGCGGATCGTCGACGAGCCCGCTTTGCACCATGAACCAGCCCATCGCGCCCTGCAATCCGCCGAGCACGAAGATGCCGGCAAGCGGCCAGCCATAGCCCTCGGGCAGGCGGCGCCGGGCGGCGAACCATACGAACGGCACCAGGAACGCGACGCCGATCAGGCGGCCGAAGAGCCGGTGCAGGTACTCCCACCAGAAGATCGCCTTGAAGCCCGCGACGTCCATCGCGTGATTGACGAGGCGGTACTCGGGGGTGGCGCGGTACTTGGCGAACGCCTCCTCCCACTGGGCATCGGTGAGCGGGGGCAGCGTGCCCATGATCGGCTGCCACTCGGTGATCGACAGCCCGGAGTGCGTCAGGCGCGTGAGACCGCCGACCACGACCATCGCGAACACGAGGAAGCAGCACGCGAACAGCCACGCGGCGACCGCACGGCGCTGCGCGCGGTCGATCCCGATCGAGCCACGGGGTGGGGCGAGGAGCAGCGATGCGGTGGCGCCATCGTGGTGGGTCATGCGCCGCATTGTGCGCCGCGTTTGACGCGGCGCAACCGCCGGGACCGGGAAAGCTTGATGGACATCAAGTCAGAGGTCGCGCCTCGCCCCGTACAGTCCGACGCGTCGGTAGCAAGGACGATCCTAAACCAACCGGAGACGATAACGATGGCCAACGCCAACCCCGCCGGCAAGGGCTACGACGAGGATCCCGACGAGCCCATTCCCGCCATGCAGGACCTGCTCGATAACCCCTTCCTGCTCCTGTTCATCGGCATCGCGATGCCGACGGTGCTCTACATCGTCTGGGGTGTCATGGAAATCGTCGGCATCCCCATCGCGAAATGAGCGCCATCACCCCGCCGACCACCCGCCTGTGGTGGAAGCAGCCGATCGACCGCGTCGAAGGCACCTGGATCGCGATCGCGTTCGTGTGGTGCCTCGTCATGTTCTTCATGATGCCGTACTGGCACATCGTCGGTAAGCAGAACCTCGCCAACGAGGCCTACCGCACCACCCCCGAGCGCTTCACCCAGAAGACGCAGGAGATGGTCGACAAGTACAAGGTGCGCGAGGAGACCGAGCAGAAGATCCCCGTCGTGGCGCCTCCGGCGGGCAGCGACGTCTACCTCATCGCCCGCCTGTGGCAGTGGTGGCCGATGCTCGAGTTGGAAGAGGGCAAGACCTACCGCCTGCACCTCGCGTCGATGGACTGGCTGCACGGGTTCTCGCTGCAGCCGGAGAACATCAACATCCAGGTGCACCCCAACTACGAGCACATCCTCACGGTGACGCCGACGCGCGCCGGGACCTATTCGATCATCTGCAACGAGTACTGCGGCATCAACCATCACACGATGGTGACCCGGCTGTACGTCGTCAAACCCAAGTAGAGGAAGAAGATGGCCGTCAACCGGATGTTCCGGGTCTGTCCGACCACGGGTCTCACCTATCACCAGCCGGCCGAGAAGCTGATCCGCTGGAACGCGGTCGCCGGCGTGGTCTCGCTGCTGGTCGGCGGCGTGCTCGCGCTGCTGGTCACGAGCACCCGCTGGCAGGCCATCCACCTCCTGCCGCCCGACTGGTTCTATCTCGTGCTGACCGCGCACGGGATCAACATGCTGATCTTCTGGATCATCTTCTTCGAGATCGCGGTGCTGTACTTCGCGGCGTCGGTGCTGCTCAAGTGCCGCCTCGCCACCCCGCGCTGGGCGTGGACCGGGTTCTGGCTGATGATCATCGGCGCGCTGGTCAACAACGTCGCGGTGTTCCGCGGCGACTCCTCGGTGATGTTCACGTCCTACGCGCCGATGGGCGCGCATCCGGCGTTCTACCTGGGGCTCATCCTGTTCGCGGTCGGCGCGCTCATCGCCTGCTTCGTGTTCTTCGGCACGCTGGTGGTCGGCCGCAACGAGAAGACGTACAACGGATCCGTCCCGCTAGTCACGTTCGGAGCGGTGACCGCGGCGATCATCGCCGTGTTCACCATCGCCTCGGGCGCGATCATCCTGATCCCGACGTTCCTGTGGTCGCTCGGCTTGGTCAGCCATATCGATTCGCTCATGTACAAGACCGTATGGTGGGCGTTCGGCCACAGCTCGCAGCAGATCAACGTCGCGGCGCACGTCTCGGTTTGGTACATGGTGGCGGCGATCGTGTTCGGCGCCAAGCCCATGTCCGAGCGTGTCTCGCGCGGCGCCTTCCTCCTCTACATCTTCTTCCTGCAGCTCGCCAGCGCGCACCATCTGCTCACCGACCCCGGGCTCACCTCGAACTGGAAGATCTTCAACACGAGCTACGCGATGTACCTCGCGGTGCTGGCGTCGATGGTGCACGGCCTCACCGTGCCCGGCGCCATGGAAGTGGCTCAGCGCGAGAAAGGGTTCAACAAGGGGTTGTTCGAATGGCTGCGCAAGGCGCCGTGGGGCAACCCGGCCTTCTCGTCCATCTTCATCTCCATCCTGGGCTTCGGCTTCCTGGGCGGCATCTCCGGGGTGATGATGGGCACCGAGCAGCTCAACCTCATCATCCACAACACGATCTACGTGCCGGGCCACTTCCACGCGACGGTGGTGATCGGCACCACGCTCGCGTTCATGGGGGTCACCTATTTCCTGATTCCGACCCTGTTCCGGCGCGAAGTCATGTTCCCGACCATGGCCAAGTGGCAGCCGTACCTGTTCGGCCTCGGCATGTGCGGGTTCTCGCTGTTCATGATGGGCGCCGGCACCCTCGGCGTGCCCCGCCGGCACTGGGACATGGGCTTCGCCGGCAACCCGCTCGGCTACGAGTTTCCCGGCACCGCGTGGCTCATGATGGCGCTGATGGGCATCTTCGGGCTTGCCGCGATCGTCGGCGGCATCATGTTCCTCGTGAACACCGTCGCCAGCGTCTTCGTCGGCAAGAGGATCTCGACCCCGGACTTCGCCCACGTCTCGCTGAAGGCGGGGGCCGCGCCGGCCGTGCCGCTGCAGCCGGTGGCCGCCGCCATGACCGGCCACGGTTCGATCGGGATTGCCGGCTTCGTGGCGCCCGGCACGTTCCTGCTCGCCATCGTGTTCCTGATCTCGTTCGTCCTCTACTACTTCGTGAACTGGAAGTACCTCGCGGGGGTGTGGCCGTTGTCGTGACCAGGTAACAGAGGTCAGGGAACAGGGATCAGAAGAACATGCGAACGACGTCACTGCCCGCCGCGAGCTCCAGGACGGCTGATGCCGCGGCGGGCGTGCGGCTGTTCTTCGATCTGTTCAAGCTGCGCATCGGCCTCGTCATCGGCTTTACGGCGGTGGCGGGGCTCGCGGTCACTCCCGGCCCCGCGATGACCGGCTGGCAGGTGCTTCTCCTCGCGCTCGCGGTGACGCTCGCGTCGGCGGCAGCCGGCGCGTTCAACCAGTACTACGAGCGCGACTTGGACGCGCACATGCGCCGCACGTCCCGCCGCGCATTCGTGACCGGCCGCCTGTGCGCGAAGCCGGCGTGGCTTGCGACCATCGTCGCCATCGGCGCGGCCGGCGTGCTGCTCGCCGCGGTCGCGTTCAACCTCGCCGCGGCGCTGTACACGTTTCTCGGCGCGTTCACTTATGGCGTCGTGTACACTGTGTGGCTCAAGCGGCGCACCCCCTGGAACATCGTGATCGGCGGCCTCGCCGGCAGCTTCGCCGTGCTCGCCGGCGCGGCGGCGGTGACACCGGATGTGCAGGGGCCGTTGCCGCTCGCGTTCGCCGTCGTGCTGTTCCTGTGGACGCCGCCGCATTTCTGGAGTCTCGCCATCGCCTTTCGCGACGACTACGCGGCCGCGCGGGTGCCGATGCTGCCGGTGGTCGTGGGCGATGCGCGCGCCGCGCGTACGGTGTTCGCAAGCGCCTGCCTGATGGTCGCGTCGACCGTGGCGCCCGCGTTCCTGGGCCTCGGCGCGATCTACCTCGCGGGCGCGCTCGCCGGCGGCGCGTACTTGCTCGCCAAGGCGTGGGCGCTCGCGCAGGAGCCCAGCCGCGGCCGGGCGCTCGCGAGCTTCCACGCGTCGCTGATCCAGCTCACGGTGCTGCTGGTCGCGGCGATCGCCGACGCAGCGCTGCATGGCTAGGAAGCTGCCGCAACTCGACGCACCCGCGCGTTTCCTGCTCGCCGCGGCACTCGGACTTGCGATCCTGCTCGTCTCCGGGCTCCTGCTCGCGCAGGAGTTGCCGGCCGGGACGACGTTCGACCCGCGCGCCGCGCTGGAACGCTCGCAGGCGGCGGTGGGCAACACCCTCGGCGATTACACGCTGACCGGCATCGACGGAGGACCCGTGCGGCTCGCCTCCTACCGCGGCAAGCCGCTGATCGTCTCCTTCGTCTACACCGGTTGCTTCCAGGTGTGCCCCACCACCACCCGCTTCCTCGAGCGCGCCGTGATCGAGGCGCAGCGCGCCGTCGGCCCGGGCACCTTCAGCGTGATCACCGTCGGCTTCAACCTGCCGTTCGATTCGCCGGCCGCCATGCGCGATTTCCAGACGCGCCACGGCATCTCCACACCCGGCTGGCGCTTCCTCGCCGCGGACCGCGCGACCGTCGACAACCTCGCGCGCGACGTGGGTTTCGCCTGGATCGCCGCCGCGTCGGGATTCGATCACGTGACGCAGGCGACGATCGTGGACGCGAACGGACGCGTGGTGCGCCAGGTCTACGGCGACGCGTTCGAGTTGCCGATGTTCGTGGCGCCGATCAAAGACCTCGTCGCCGGCGAGGCGGTTCCCGCGCAAACGCTTGCCGATCTCGTCGAGAAGGTGCGCATCCTGTGCACCGTGTACGATCCGCGCACGGGCCGCTATCGGCTCGACTACGCCCTCTTCATCGAGATCGCCGCCGGCTTGACGATCCTCGGCGCGACGGCGTGGTATCTCGCGTCCGAGTGGCGGCGGCAGCGCAGAGCGCGCCCGTCCTGAGGCCCGCCGCACCGGCGCCGGCTTGACGCGCATCATGTCGCGGACGCCGGCTACGCCCTAGCATGGGCTTACGCCAATCGCCGCAACGCCGCACCCGATGATCCCGCCACGTCACCGCCAATGCTGAGGCTCCTGCACCGCACAGGCCAGGTCCTGTTCCTCGCGGCCGAGCGCCGCTTCAACGCGCTGTTCGGCGACGCGCTGAACCCGTTCTACTACCTCGGCGCCATCGCGTACTTCCTGCTGTGGGTCGTGGTGGGGAGCGGACTGTACCTGTACATCTTCTTCAGCACGGGCGTGGCCGAGGCCTACGAGTCCGTCGACCGGCTCACCCACGCGCAATGGTGGCTGGGCGGCATCATGCGCAGCCTTCACCGCTACGCCTCCGACGCGATGGTGCTCGCGATGGTGCTGCACCTCACCCGCCACTTCGTGTTCGACCACTACCGGAGCTTCCGCTGGTTCTCGTGGGTATCGGGGGTGACGGTGCTCTGGCTCGTCTACGTGAGCGGCATCAACGGCTACATGCTGCCGTGGGACAACACGGCGCAGCTCGTCACACAGGCCACGGCAGAGTGGCTGGATGCGCTGCCGGTGTTCAGCGGCGCGCTGATGCGCAACTTCATCACCCCCGACGCGGTGAACGACCGCCTGTTCTCGCTGCTCGCGTTCCTCCACATCGGCCTGCCGCTCGCCGTGCTCGCGATCCTGTGGATCCACACCCACCGCGTTCCCGGATCGTCGACGATGCCGCCGCGGCCGATCGCGATCGGCCTGTCGCTCGCGCTGCTTGCCCTGTCGCTGGCGCGTCCCGCGGTGTCGGGCCCGCCGGCGGACCTGCTCGCGTGGCCCACCGGCGTTTCGTTCGACTGGTTCTATCTTCTGGTCTATCCGCTCGTGGACGCCGCGGGCCCGATGCTCGCGTGGGCGATCGTCGGCGGGCTGACGCTTCTCATGCTGGTGCTGCCGTGGCTGCCGCCCAAGCGCACCGGCAGCGGCCAGCACATGCTGCTGCGGCCCGATAACCGCATCGTGCCGATTCGCGCGGGCGAAACCATCCTCGACGCGGCGTTGCGCGAGAGCGTCGCGTTTCCCTTCGAGTGCCGCAACGGCGGGTGCGGAAGTTGCAAGTGCACGGTGGTGGCGGGCAGCGTGGACCAGGGTCCGTACCAGGAATCCGTGCTGTCGGCCACCGAACGCGCCGCCGGCATCGTCCTCGCGTGCACCGCCACACCCCTGGGCGACCTCGAGGTCGAGTACGTGCCGACCGCGCCGCTGGGCGGCTTGCATGTGCGCGAGTACGCCGCACGGGTGACGTCGATGCAGCTCGCCGCTCCCGGGGTGATGATCGTCCATCTCGCCGTCGAGGGTGGCGAGCCGCCGCGCTTCTACGCCGGGCAGTACATCAACGTCCTGCTGCCGGACGGGGAGCGGCGCAGCTTCTCCTTCGCCACCGCGCCGGGGGCGGCGAAGGATATCGAGCTGCAGATCCGGCACGTGCCGGGCGGCAAGTTCACGAGCCATGTCTTCGAGACGATGAAGGCCGGCGACCGCATCCGCTTCGAAGGCCCGCTCGGTTCCTTCTTCCTGCGCGAGGACACGCACAAGCCGATTATCTTCGTCGCCGGCGCTACCGGCTTCGCCCCGGTAAAGAGCATGATCGAGCACGCGTTCGCCATCGGCATGAAGCGTCGGATGATCCTGTACTGGGGCACGCGTGACCTGACCGTCATGTATGCGCGCGACCTGTGCGAGAAATGGGCGCGCGAGCATGCCAACTTCACGTTCGTGCCGGTGCTGTCGGAAGCCGGCGCGGACAGCGGATGGACGGGACGCACCGGGCTCGTCCACGAGGCGATCCTCGAGGACTTCCCGACCCTTGCGGGCTACCAGGTCTACGCCTGCGGCTCGGTCGCCATGGTCGAGGCCGCGCACCCGGCGTTCATCGCGCGCGGGTTGACCCAGGACGACTGCTTCTCCGACGCGTTCCGGCTGACGCCGCAACGGCCCCAGCGCGTGGCGGAGGCCGAGCTCGTCAGGCTCGGAGGCAGCTGACCCGTGAGCACCCTGCCATCCGCCGCCAAGTACGGCCTGCAAGCGATTGCCTACCTCGCGTTCGTCGCGTTCGTTGGCTACTTCTCCACCTCGCCCCCGTACGAGCCGCTCCCGCCGGGCGATGCCGTGGTCAAGCTCTCGCTGCGCCATTCCGGCCAGCGCAAGGAGCCGTGCCGCGAGCGCACGCCCGAGGAGCTCGCGAAGCTCGCACCCAACATGCGCGCGGCCAGCGTGTGCCCGCGCGAGCGCGCGAACGTGGTGGTGGACGTCACGATGAACGGCCAACCCCTGTTCGCCGTCGTCGCGCCGCCGACCGGGCTGTCGAAGGACGGTGCGTCGACGGTGTATCGCCGCATCGCCGTGCCCGCGGGCGAGCACCGCTTCACCGCGCGGCTCGCCGATACCAAGGACGGCAAGTTCAGCCATACCGCGGAGCGTACGGTGACGCTCAAGCCCGGGCGCGTCCTCGTGATCGACTTCGACGCGCAGTCGGGTGGGTTCGTGTTCGCGGGTGGTTGAGATGAATGGCGACCACCCCCTCACCCGCCCTGTCGGGCACCCTCTCCCCGCGAGCGGGGAGAGGGATGAGGCGAGGGGTGCCGCAGTCGGGCACCCTCTCCCCACGAGCGGGGAGAGGGATGGGGCGAGGGGTGCCGCAGTCGGGCACCCTCTCCCCGCGAGCGGGGAGAGGGATGGGGTGAGGGGTGCCGCGGTCGGGCACCCTCTCCCCGCGAGCGGGGAGAGGGATGGGGCGAGGGGTGCCGCGGTCGGGCACCCTCTCCCCGCGGGC
>JADLEZ010000428.1 GCA_020845855.1 Burkholderiales bacterium | reverse complement strand
CGGAAAGCTTCGGGTCGGCGAGGCGCGCCACGACGCGCGCGAAGGCGTCGGGCGCCGCCGGTGCGAGCCGGACCACGAAGTCGGCGTCCGGGTCGACCCCGATGTCGCCCGTGCGCGCGCCCGCCGCCACGAGTGCGGGCAGCGGCTCGACCGTCATCCACTGGCGGCTGTGCGCCGTGTCGACCTGCTCGCGGCTTTTCGCGAGCACGACGTTGCGCGCGCGCGCGATCGCGGCGGCGAGCGCCTCGGTCTCGCCCGCGGGCGCGGGGTCGGCGAACAGGATGTCGAACGCGATCACCCGGGCGCCGTCGCGCGCGAGCCGGTCGACGAGCCGCGCGTGCAGGCTGCGCGGAAAGGGATACGGGAGCCCGAGCTGCGCGAGCGACGGCTCGTCGATGGTGACGAGCACGATCGGCGCGTTGCTGGGCACGCGCGCGAGCGACTGGTACAAATCGAAGGTCTTGTACTCGAACGCGCGGAACTGCGGCGTGTGCGCGGCGAGGATCACCGCCCCGGTGAGCAGCAGCGCGAGCGCCAGCTCGCGCGCAGCGCGGGAAATGTGCCTGGAAGCTATGCCGAGATCGAACAAGGTACATCCCAAGCCGGCGCACATCGAAGACTGTCAGCTCGCATGCGCGCGTTACTGATCGGCGCGCGATAGCGCGCCATGATCGACGCGCTTCGTGCTTTTTCTACGCGGTCGGCGCAGGGCCGCCCCAAGCCGACCGCGGTAACGCTTCGGCCGCAAATTACGCAGCCCGTCGCGCAGCGACCGCGGACACGAAATTTGCGGACGTGCAAACTAGAACCGTACCGTGACATCGATCACGCGACGCCGGAGGCTGTCATGTCGCACACGCGCGCTACCGAGCCAGCGCACGCAGTGCGCGGCGATCGGCGCGCCTGGACGCCGTTGCCGCGCGCGCGGCGCAGGGCCGCCCCAAGCCGCGCGCGGAGTCATCCCCGGGCGCAAATCGGTCAGCCTGCCGCGGGAGCGGCCGCGGACAAGCGATTTGCGCCCGAAGCAGTTAGAAGCGCACCGTGACATCGATCACGTAACGGTCCTTCAGCGCCTTGCTGCCGAGATTGACGGCGCCGGCCCCGACGATCACGCGCTTGTCCGCACTCTCCCAGTAGGCGACCACACTCCCGCTCCAATCCGCCTGCAGCGCGGCGTCGGGTGTGTTCAGGCGGTCGGTGTAGCGCAGCGAGCGGTAGACCGCCCGCGCGCTCGCGTAGATGCGCTGCGGCGAGACGTAGGTCGCCCCGAGTGCGAAGAGGTTGTCCGGCACGTAGGGGATCTTGGCGATGCCGTTGTCGCTCTGGATGGTGCCGTCGTCGCCGCGATAGTAGACGTCGGCCGAGGTCCACGAGCGCACGTAGGTCGCCGCTACCGACCATTCGGGTGTGAGGATGCGGTTGACGGAAAGCCGCACGGATTTCAGCGTGCCCGCGTCGTAGTCCGGCGTGCCTTCGGCGAGCGGCAAGGTGGCGACGTTGACGAGCTGCTGCTGGCGCAGCAGCGCCAGGAACTCGATCTCGGGCACCGGGATGCGGAAGCCGACGTCGGAGAGGTTCTTCACCTTGGTGTAGTTGAGCGCGCCGTCGAGCGCGGTCTTGCCGTCCGGCTCCCAGTGGACCTGCAGCACGCCACGCTTGGCCTCGCCGCCGGAGGCGACGAGCTGGTCATCCAGCGGAATGCCGGCGGTGGCGACCGGTGCGAGCGTGCTCACCGACGCCGGCTGCGTCCATTGCTGGTACGCCGCGCGCAACGTCACCGGGCCGGGCTTCCACACCACACCCACGCGCGGGCTCACGCGGTTCTCGGTCGACTGGCCCACGATGCGCTCGGTGAAGGGGAACTGCTGGTCGCCGAGGATGATCAACACCGCGTTGAAGTCGTCGATCGACTGGTTGAACTGTTCCCAGAAGACATCCGCCTGGAAGGAAAGCGTCGGGGTGACATCGCGCACGTAGGACACGTAAGCCTGCTTCGACGAAATCGACGCCGATTGCTCGTTGAGATAGCCGATGAGAAGCGTCGCCTCGTCCGGGGTCTCGCGCACCCCCCCGCTGAAGTAGTTGTTGTTGCGCTTGTCGCGCGCGTACTCGAAGCCGAACGCGACGTGATCGGCGGGGGTCACGTCGAGCGTGTGCCGGAACTGCGCGTCCTGCGGCCGGCTCGCGAAACTCGAGCTCGACGCGTTGGCGGCAGTCAGGTCGGGATTGAAGACGAAGTAGTTCTCGAACTTGCGCGTCTCCTCGGTCTGGCCGACCTTGAGCCAGGTCATCGACTGCGGGGTGAACTTCCAGCGCAAGCCCGCATCGATGCGCGATTTGTCGAGCGAGCCGGTGGTGCCCGCGTAGTCGTTGAGCGTCACCACGTCGCGGAACTTCGTCCCGTAGGCGAAAAGACCCATCTGGTCGGTCGGCACCGCACCCAGGCCGAAGGCGTAGAACTCGACGTTCTCGCGCCCCGACACGTCCTGCTGTCCGCCGTCGGGGTCGCTGCTTTGGGTGCTCAAGTTCCCCCACCCATGCTCGACGTCGCCGTAGTAGGCCGTGCGCCACGGCCAGTCGACGAGCCCGTTCACGCGCAGGTACGGGATGCCGTACAGGATGTCGTTGTCCTTGGTAAGCGTGCCGCCCAGCGTCTGGTAGTTGCCGGCGGTAGGCACGAGCTTCGAAAAGCGGTTGCTCGCGCCGAACGCCGTGGGGTCGGTCAGGAAGCCCTGGAAGAGCTCCGAGTTCTTGTTGAACTCGCCCGGGTAGCGGTCGGCGAGGAAGAGGTGCGAAGCGCCGGAGAACGCGTTGTACGAGTCCTGCGCGACTTCGAGCGCCCAGTCCTCGAGGCCGAAAAACGCGAGCGCGTAGCCGAGGTTCGCCTTGCCGCGCTGGTCGTCGGCGACCTGGTTCAGCGATTTCAGATACGGCAGGCGCTGCAATGCCTCGCGCGAGGCCGTCACCGCGTCGCCCGCGCGAAAGAGGTCCGTGTAGATCTGCGTGAGCAGCATGAACGGCAGCGGATCCTTGTCGTCGAGATCGTGCGCCTGGTACATCATCGCGATCGCGTCGGCGGCCCGGCCGAGCTGATAGTACGCGACGCCGGTGAACACCTTGGCGCGCGCGTAGCGCGGCTCCATGACACCCGCGCGCAACAGCGCGTCGAGCGCGCCCTGCGGATCGCCGCGCTTCAGACGCAGCAGGCCCAGGCCCGTCAGCGCGACGTAGTCGCCGGGGTTGTCCCTGAGAGCCTGGTCGAAGGCGGCTTGCGCCGCGCCGAAGCGGTTGGCGACGGTGTCGACGGTGCCGAGCTCACCCTGGTACCCCGCGCCCAGCGGGTAGAGCCTGATCGCCCGCCCGAGATTGGCGCTCGCGGGCACGGTGTCCTCGCGCTCGCCCTGCGCGCGGCCGAGCGCGAACCACGCGCGGTCGTCGTCGGGCGCGATCGCCGTCGCCTTGTCGAATGCCGATAGTGCGGTCTGCGCGCGGCCGTCACGCCGCGCGGCTTCGCCTTGCGCGATGAGGATGCTCGCGGTGTCGCGCTCGCGCGGTTGTGCGAGCGTCTTCTCGGCGTCGCCCACGCGGTCGGCGAGAAGCTGCGCGCGCGCGAGCTGGGCGAGAAGCTCGGGGTCGCGCGGGGCGAGGGCGAGTCCCGCGCGCGCGTCGGCTATCGCGCGATCGAAGTCACCGGCGACGAGTGCGATCTCCGCCAGCAGGCCGAACGCCGCGGGGTTGGGCGCCGGCCCGCGCGCGGCGGCTTCGAGGAGCGTGCGCGCGCGGGCGGCGTCGCCGGTCTGCAGGGCATCGACGGCGGCGGCGAGTGCGGGGTCGCGCGCCGCGGCGTCGGCGTACGGCCGGGGGTCGACGCGCAGCGCATTGACCCACTGCACGCGATCGCGTGGATTGAGGAGCACGATGCGCACCGGCGCGTGGCCGACATCCGCTACCGCGGCCTCGTTGCGCCCGACCGTCAGCGTGCCTTGCGCGTTGAAGAAGTCCACGCTGCCCGAGAGCACGACCAGCGTGGTGCGCCCGTCGGGCGCCACCTCGAGCTCCCAGTCGGTGCCGCGGATGGCGGCGGTGGCGGCGGGCGTTTCGACGTTGAGCCCCTGCGGCACGCGCCGCGCCTGCGTCCACGCGCGGCCCAACTCGAGGCGCAAGGTGGGGGTGTTGCCCGCCCCCGCCGGTGGCTTGATCTCCAGCACCGTGTTCTGATTGAGCCTTACTTGCGTCTCGTCGGCGAACAGGAGAGCGAGCTTGCTCGCCTGCAGCGTACGCACGAACGCCCCGCCGGCCAATACCTGCTGGGCGCGCGCCGCGGCCCACGGGTCGGCGGCGTTGGGGCGCTGCTCGGCCCGGCCCTGAATGTCGAGGATCTCGGCGGCGTCGCCGCGCGCCGCCAGGACGGGTGCGCCGCAACAGACGAGCAAGACAACCGCCGCGAGACCCCGCCGCCAGAACATCGCCGCCATGTGGCGCCTCCCCTTTCACGACGGAGTGTAGCGCGAGCGGCCCCAGCGCGCGGTCGCAGCTTTCGGGGGTAAGATCATGCCACCGAGAGCCGGCTGGTGAACGCTCTTGCGCACATCTATCGAGGGGAGAACACGATGAGCGAAACCTACCGGCAGTTCGTCCGCGCGTTCGCGGTTCTGCTGATCGCGGCGGCGGCGGCCGGGTGCGCCACCCAACAGATGGCGCAGACACCGCGCAACGTCATCATCATGTACGCCGACGGCGCCGCGGCCACGCAGTTCGAGTTCGGCCGCTACTCGAGCGAGGTCCTGAGGAAACAGTCCTACGCGGTAACCGACACGGTGCTGAAGCAGGGCACGATCGGCCTGTTGACTACGTTTCCGTACGAGGCGTTCGCCACCGACTCGGCCGCCACCGCGTCGGCGATGTCCACCGGGGTCAAGACCACGATCGGCGCCATTGGCGTCGGCCCGGATGGAAAGCCGGTCCGAACCGCGGCGGAGGCCGCAAAGGCGGGAGGCAAGCGCATCGGCCTCATAACCACCTCGGAAATCTGGGACGCCTCGCCGGCCGCGTTCTCGGTGCATGCAAGGAACCGCAGCGCAGGCGCGAGCATCGTCGACCAGTACCTCGCGCTCGAGCCCTACGTGATCCTCGGCGGCGGCGCGGACTTCTTCCTGCCCAAGCCCGGCGGCAAGCGCGACGACGGCAAGGACGTCATCGCCGGGTTTCGCGCCAAGGGCTACACGGTCGCCCGCAACACGGCCGAGCTGCGCGCGGCTTCCTCTGGGCGATTGCTCGGCCTCTTCTCCGACGAGGCGCTGGACCACACGATCGACCGCGCCGGGAGCGAGGAGCCCACGCTCGCGGAGATGACGGAAGTTGCGCTGCGCGTGATCTCGGCGAACAGCCCGCAGGGATTCTTCCTGTTCGTGGAGAACGAAAGCACCGACACGCTCGGGCACCGCAACGATGCCGCCGGACTGATGCGCGAGATGTGGACGTTCGACGACGCGGTCAAGGTCGCCCTCGAGTTTCAGCGGCGCTCCCCCGACACGCTCGTGATCGTCACCGGCGACCACGAGACCGGCGCCTTGAGCGCCACGTACGCGCTCAAGGACCTCAGCACGACCTCGAGCAAGAACCGCTTCTACGCCTCGAAGGCGCAACTCGAAATGCTCATGCAGATCAAGATTTCCCTGGACAAGGCGGCGGAACAGCTTGGCAAGAAGCCCGACGCCGCGGCGCTGGACAAGCTCGTTGCCGAGAACTTCCCGGGGTTCAAGCTCGACGCCGACCTTCGCGATGCGATCCTCAAGCAGCAATTGCTGGAACGCAATTTCAGCTACCCCACGCAGAACACGCTCGGCCGCATGGTCTCGCGACAGACGGGCATCTACTGGGGAACGTCCGGCCACAGCACGGAGCCGGTGGTAGTCGGTGCGATCGGACCCGGCGCGGAGCGGTTCAAGGGTTACATGGATAACACCGACTTCGGGAAGATCCTGCAGCAGATCCTGGAGCGGCAGT
>JADLEZ010000427.1 GCA_020845855.1 Burkholderiales bacterium | reverse complement strand
TGCTGGGCGACACCGACGCCGCGGTCGCCGGCGGCGCCGAGAGCATGAGCCGCGCGCTGTACGGCTCGACCACGCAGCGCTGGGGCGCGCGCATGGGCGACAATAAGATGCTCGACATGATGGTCGGGGCGCTGACCGATCCGTTCGACACGGTGCACATGGGTGTGACCGCGGAGAACGTGGCGGCCAAGTGCAGCTTCACCCGCCAGGTGCAGGACGAATTCGCGGTCGAGAGCCACCGCCGCGCAGCCGCGGCGCAGGCTGCCGGCCACTTCAAGAGCCAGATCCTGCCCATCGAGCTCAAGAGCAAGAAGGGCCCGGTGCAGTTCGACACCGACGAGCACGTGCGCGCCGACGCGTCGATCGAAGGCATGGCCAAGCTGAAGGCCGTGTTCGCGAAGGAGAACGGCACGGTTACCGCGGGCAACGCGTCGGGCATCAACGATGCGGCCGCCGCTGTCGTGCTGATGGAGAAGTCGGCGGCCGCCGCCAAGGGATTGAAGCCCATGGCGCGCCTCGTCTCCTACGGCCATGCCGGCATCGATCCCAAGATCATGGGACTCGGCCCGGTCAGCGCGGTCAAGCGCGCCTTGCAAAAGGCCAATCTCCAGATCTCCGATCTCGACGTCATCGAGTCGAACGAGGCGTTCGCGGCGCAGGCGCTGGGCGTGTCGAAGGAGTTGGGCCTGGATGCGAAGAAGGTCAACCCGAACGGCGGCGCGGTCGCGCTCGGGCATCCGATCGGCGCCACCGGCTGCATCCTGACCATCAAGTGCATGTACGAATTGCAGCGCACCGGCGGACGCTACGGGCTCATCACCATGTGCATCGGCGGCGGCCAGGGCATCGCGGCGGTCATCGAACGGATGTAGCCGGCCTCGCGATGTTCTTCAATCGCCGGCGAAATTGAAGGTCCACTGCCTCGCATTCGTCGGGCTGAACGGCGGCGTGAGGTACGAAAAGTCCGCGAGACCGCCGGAGCCCGGCGCGACCTGCGCGTAGCAGTCGTCGGCATACTTGGCGAGGATGCCGCGGGAGGTGCGCTGCGCCGCCGATCCGAGCACCAGACTGCGGGCCCCGGCGCTCCCATGGGCGGCCTGCGCATAGTAGTTCGAGAACTGGCGATACTGCCCGCGCTCCGCCCTGACCGGACAGGTGCGCGCGTAAGTCGCACCGGGGTCGTCGTCATCCCGGAAGAACTCCTCGATCGGGAACGCGAGGTTGTCGTGCGCAGGATACAGCTCCTGCGACTGAACCCTCAGCCAATAGCGCCGCGGCTCGCGCTTGGAGATGAAGGCAAACTGCGCATGCTGGCCGCCGTCGAGCGCGCTCAGCGTCGCCAGCGCCGGCGCGGTCGCCGGATCCTGGAAGCCGAAGCTGACGGTGTCGAGCAGCACCGTGCGGGTTGTCGCGCGGTACGGCACTTGATGGAAACGCTGGTCGCTTTGTTCGTACGCGTAATCGGTCAGATTGCCGACCGCCACGAAATTCGGTTCGCTCACGTCCAGCGTCGACACCGCGACCGCATCGCTTTCCTGTCCCAGCACGCCGCGAAACACGACCTGCAGCGAAAGATCGCTGGCATTGATCGGGATCGGCGTGGCGCCGGCAAAGAAGAACGGGATCGACCCGCCAAAGCTGGGGGGGACCCCCGCGACGCTGGTCGGGTCCGACACGGCCACATACTCTTCGGGCGAGCGGCAACCGTTGCCGGTGAACGCCGGACCGCCGTCCTCGCCGGACAGGTCGGAGCGATAGCACGCATTCAGCCGGTACCTCGCCACCAGCCGCAGCTGTCCGGCACCCATCGCGTCGGCCGGGGTGGTGTTCCTGACCCTGAGGTGGACTTCGCGAAAGCCGCACGGCGCGCCACAGACCTGCGGGTGCGTGTCCACCAGCGCAAACACGCCCGCGCCCGGCAGGTCGATCTCCAGGCTACCGCGGAAGAAGTAGTCGAACATCCCGGCGGTGTAGCCGACGATGCGCGGCGTGAGCAGTTTCTCCGCTTCGAGCATGGTGAAGCGATTGACGGTGTAAGGCATCTCGCGGCCGCGCACCTGCAGATCCTCGTCGAATAGCGAGTAGCTGCTGGTTCGCGGATTCACCGTGACCTGACCGCCGGCGTACCCATCCCGGACCGGCGTTTGGATGAACCAGATCTCGCCGTCCAGCAATTGGGTCGCGCTCAGCGGCCCGAGCAGGTCCGGATGCGTGATCTGCGAGGATTTAGCGACGGCGCCCACGCTGCCGGGCAATGGATACAGCGGATTGGGAAGGATGTTCGGTGGCGTACCCTTGAAGTTGGTGCCGGACGACACGAACCCGCGGTTGGAATAGTCGGCCAGTCCGCGCTGGTCGCCCGTGTGCCAGAGGTCGTCGGGTCGGGCGACGACGACGGGTGAATGGCCGATCAGATTGAGCATGTTGTCCCCGCGCAGCTCGTCGACAACCTTCTCAAAGAGACTTCCGCTTCCATGCGAGTCGTTCCGGCTGTGCTGCGGCTGGCCGATGTCCTGGATCAGGTGCGCCACGTGGCCGAGAGTGCGGAACATCGCCGCCAGGCTTTGCTCGCGCTGCTCGCCGGTCGGCTGGGTGAGGTCCAGGAAGAAGTGCTCTTTGGCGCGGCGGTAGGAATACTCCTGCTGCGGTAGCGCGCCCGTCGGATCGAGTGCCCAGGTGAGCGAGTCGATCCCGCTGAACAGACCGGAAAGGCCCGCGCCGCCGTGCGCCGGATCGTAGAAGTGGTTACGATACCGCGTAACTCCCGTTGTCCCCAGCGTAGCGTCTTCGCAGACCGCTCCGAGTCTAACGAGCTGAAGTGGTGGCGTCGTAAGTTGTCCCAGTCATAGCAAGAAACCAGCGACGTTGCAATGGAGTACGTCGTCAGAGTCGTGCGCAATTGGGGCACGACGCGTCGCAGGCCGAGGTCGACCAACTTCCTTGGCGCGGTAGAAGCCTGGTACCCCGCGGCAGTCATATCTTGATGGGTCAATACCTCGTAGCACCATGCCATGGCGGCCTGGCATACCATCCCACCTACCAACATCAAGCGGAGCGCATTCATTATCGAAACTGGGAGAAGTACGAACGGTCCCACGGAGCCATCTGCTCCAGTTCCATAGGCAAGTCATCGAGTGCCGCGTCCCGCGGTGCAGCCTTTCTCAATCGTTTCGCTTCCACATTCAGTGCCAGCACGTAGCGCGGACAGTCTCGCCAGCAGCCGATCGGCGATCGATCGATGAATGACCTGAAAAGGCGCGGGTAGTCGCCGTCGAACGAAACGAGACGGATCGTCTTGCCGTTGTGCTCCGACTCGCGGATCGGCGCCTGGGAGTCTCGCTTGTTGGAAACATTACGCTGGTAGTAGCCGCTCTTGAAGAACATCAGCGTCGGATCCGAGTCGAGCCAGTGCGACTCCGGACGCGGCAGCGGCCCCCACTTCGGAACGATGTACGCTCCGGCCGCATCGGTCTCGGTCTCGATAACCTTGAGGTACCCGCTTCGGCCGGTGTAGGCGGGCACTCCGTCGATGAAGTGGGTGCCGCGCAACTGCCATTTGGCCACCACCAGTACGCCGCCGAGCGGCGCCCCGGTCGCATCGTCGACCACCATGCCGCGGATCTCCGCGCCCGCGTACGACGGCGGTTGTGGCAGATGCAACTGCGCCGCCGCCGTTCCGGCAACCACCAGCAGCAACCAGGCCATCGGCCACCGCCATCCGTCTGCGGCACAGCTTCGCTTCCGGCCGTTCATGCAAGCCCCTCCATCACATCGCCTCGAGGCGCCATACCCCGTCCTCATCGAGCATGAAATAGATGAGGAATATCCGCTTCACGCCGCCAATGGTCCGGTTGATACCAAACTCGGCAAAGGCATCCGCCAGCTTGCCCGCCGTCAGCGCGGACCAGGTCGGCACGATGGCGGGCAGGTCGGGCAGGAGCGCATCGAACACCGGCCCGTACTTGGCCTGGGCGGTGGGGCTCAGCGCCTGCATCGCAGCGCCTTTGTCCGCGCCGCGCAAAGAGCCTGCGAACTGCGCCCAGGTCATCTTGAGCATCTGATCGGTGGCAGACGGATCCCGAGCCAGGGGGGAATGGCGCGTCACGCCGCCCGACGGCGAGACCTTGTACACGTGCTTGGCACCCGTGAGCTCGCGATGGACTCCGCGCAATCGGTGCCGCCAAGGAAGCAGGATGGGCGTAGAGATCGCCTGGCCGGTTTGCTGTCTTCGCGGTCCGCCCTACCGCTCCTTCAACCGATCGAGCTTCGCGGCGTATCGGTCGTGGTCGCCGCGGGTGGTGCTGCTCCGCATCGCGATGGCGAGATGCTTGCGCGCTTCCCCGCTCTCGCCCAGGCCCAGGTGCGCGACCGCGAGCCAATAGTGCGACTCGTGGTAGTCGGGCTGACGCGCGAGCTCGCGCTTGAACATCTCCTTGGCCGCGCGAAAGTCGCCGGCGCGGATGGCCGTCATGCCGCGGTTGAAGTAGGCGAACGGCGGCTCGGGCTCGATTTCCTCGAGCCTCGCGGCGAGTTGCCGCGACTCCGCCGCGCGTCCGGAGTCGGCCAGCACCGCGACGAGATTGCCCATCGCCTGCGTGTTCGCAGGTTCCAGCCCAAGCACGTAGCGCAGGACCGCTTCAGCTTGCGTGTTGCTGCGGTGCTTGTGGTAGACCGCGCCGAGCGTGTTGTACGCGACGAGGAAGCCCGGCGCCTGCACGATGGCTTCGCGCACCCACCAGTAGGCGTCGTCGACCCGGTCGCGCGCGAGCGCCTCCACCGCGCGGTTGTTCATGTACATCGCGGTCACGATGCTTTCGTCGATCGCGCGGGTGTACACGCGGCGCATGTCCTCCGGCGGCAGGAAGTCGATCGTCATGCCCTCGCTTTCGCGCGGCTTCCGGCCGACTCGGTAGCCGAAGCCGCCGTCATCGGTGGCGCGGCGGCCGAGGGTGAGGTTGACGTGTCCGACCGCGAGGTAGATGTCGCCGCTGCGCGCCCATACGTCGTCCACGAACACCTTCTGGTAGGTCACCGGCAGGTCGAGCGCCTTGGCGAAGGCCGCGGTCATGATCACGAGCGACAGGCAGTTGCCCGAGCGCGCCGCGAACGCCTGCGCCGCGTTGCGCGTCGAGGCGGAGTCGTACTCGAGCTTGAGCTCGCCATGCTTGTACAGCGCGTCGACCAGGGCCACCTGGCGCGTCTTGTCCTTGGGCCGGATCGCGATCTCCGCTTCCAGGTAGCGGCGCATGTCATCGGACAGCGCGAACACGTCGCGCGCGTCTATCGGCTCGGCAGGCGGGGCGAATAACTCGTCGTGGAAGTAGCGCCCGTCGCGCGGAGCCTCGGGCGTGGTCGCGCAGGACGCGAGCAACGCCATCGTCACCGCCGCAACTGCCATCCTCATTGCCATCTCCGCCTGCCGGCGAGGCCCCGTCCGGCCATTCTAGTCCGAAACCGGTCCACCGGTGTCCGCTAGAATCGCCGTCGAGAGCCCATGTCGACGATGAGCCAAGCCAGGTCGTGGCTGTCGATCGCCGCGCTGCCGATTCTCGCCGGGTGCGTGGCGCTGACCGTCGACCCGCGCGCGCTCATCTACAGCCCCGACGGTATCGCGGTGCGCTCGCTGCCCTGCCCGGCCGCGGCGCAAGCCGCGCGCGCCGCGGTCACCGTGACGCCCGCGATGCGCGCACTCGATCCCGCGCGCATCCGGCTCGTTACCTGGAACATCCACAAGCAAGCCGATGCGGGCTGGGAACGCGACCTCGCGCGCTTCGCCGCCGACTACGACGTCGTGCTGCTGCAGGAAGTCACGCTCACCGACGCCCTCGGCGAGATCCTGCATGCGGCCGGCCTTCGCTGGGTAATGGCGAGCTCGTTCCTGTACTTCGACACCGACATCGGCGTGCTCACCGCGTCGCGCGCGGTGCCGGTGGCCAACTGCACACTGCGCGCGGTCGAGCCGCTCATCCTGCTGCCAAAGTCGGCGGTGGTGAGCTGGCTGCCGATCGCGGGCTCGACCCGAACGCTCGCCGTCGCCAACCTGCACTCGATCAACTTCTCGCTGTCGCTCGAAACCTACGAGGAGCAGTTCGCGGCGGTGATCGAGGCGTTGGCAACCCACGACGGGCCGATCGTGCTCGCGGGCGACCTCAACACGTGGTCGGACGCGCGCCTGGACGCGGTGCGCAACGCCGCCGCACGTCTGCGCCTAACCGCGATCCCGTTCAAGGAGGGCCGCGCCCGCTTCTTCGGGCGTGAGCTCGACCACATCCTGGTGCGTGGCCTCGAGGTCGTAGCCGCCCGCGCATTCGCGGTCGATTCGTCCGACCACAACCCGGTCGCGGCGGAGTTGCGGGTCGTACGATGAGGAAAGCGGGGCTGGGGGCTAGAGGCTGGGGGCTGGCAGTTTGTGGAATTTCGCGACCGTATCCCAATCCGGTGTAATCCTTCAGCGCATCGAGGGATCCGCTTTCGCGCCGCATCCGCGAGTTGCGTGAAGCAGATCCCTCGTCGCCTTCGCTCCTCGGGATGACACGGTGGGATTTGTCGAGGAATCTTGCTGTTCGCAGGTGACACGGATTTGTGACTGTTCACGCGAACTTCAACAAACTGCCGA
>JADLEZ010000426.1 GCA_020845855.1 Burkholderiales bacterium | reverse complement strand
TTGCGCTGCCACGGGCGAGCGAAATGGCTGCGCGTCGCCTCGCCTCAATCGCACGGCGACGCGCGCTGCGCGCCTCCCTCGGTTCGCTACGCGCACCTCGGCCGCCGTGCTCATTCCTCGGCTCCTTGCGCTGCCACTGGCGAGCGAAATGGCTGCGCGTCGCCTCGCCTCAATCGCACGGCGACGCGCGCTGCGCGCCTCCCTCGGTTCGCTACGCGCACCTCGGCCGCCGTGCTCATTCCTCGGCTCCTTGCGCTGCCACCGGCGAGCTGCGCGCCTGGTCTTCGGCCCGCTCGCGTGTCTCGCTCATTCGTACACCCGGTCGACGAGGCGCATCGTGTCCGCGTCCCACTTGATGCGCAGTTGCTCGGCCGAGCGCGCGTTGACCACGACGCGCGTGCGCGGCGCGGCCGGCGCCGGCGCCTTCGCCCCCGCGAGCCGCGCCAGCGCGAGGGCGCCGCAGTAGCGCCCGAGGTCGGCATAGTCCCAGTCGATGGCGTACAGCGCACCCGCCTTCACCCAGGCCTCCGTCGGGCCGATCAGGGGAATCTGGTGCCGGAACGAGAACAGGAGCAAGGCGCGGGCATGCTCGCGGGCGTACACGGTCGTGTCGGGCAGGGCGTGCAGCACGTCGACGCGGTTGATCAGTCGGCTCAGCGCATGGGGCAACGCGGTCGGGCCGGTGACGGGTTCGGCCACCGGCACGAAGCCAGCGCGTGCGAGCTCGGCCGCTCCCTCGGCGGCCCGCCGTTCGCTTTGCGCGGGGTCGAACAGTATGCCAACGTTGTGCGCGTTGGGCAGCAGGCGCTTCAACCACAGGATCTGTGTTGCAATCGGGATCTGCAGCGACACGTTGATCGTGCCTGCAGCATTCGGACCCCCGGCATCGAGGACCATGCAATTGACGACCGGCCCGGGCGGCGCCACCCGCGACACCGCGGCGGCAGCCGCTGCGCCGAGCGCGACGACCGCGGTGTCCTTGCCCGGCCGGGCGAACGGCGGCTCATGCCCGGAGGTGAGCGTTGCCGCTTCCACCGCCACGCCGAGTTTGCCGATTCCGGCAAGGGCGTTCTGGTACGGCGGCGTGTCGCCCGACGCAATCACGAGCAGGCGCTCGGCGTGCGTGGGTGTGGCGAACAGCGCCGCCGATGCGTACGCCCACGCGAGTCGCCGGATGCCGGGCTCCTTCACCGGAAGGCGTAGTCGAGCTTGAGCCAGAACTGCCGGCCCGGCTGGGGGATGCGGTCGACGCGATGCTCCGCGCCGGCTGGGTCGGCAAGGTTCGCGTCGAACAGGTTCTGCACCGCGGCGGTTACCCGCAGGTCCTTCCACACCCTGGCCGCCGTGAGCACGACGTTCACCAGCGTCTGCGCCGGGATGGTCGTCTCCATGAGCGTGCGCCGGCTGCTCTGGTAGATGGCCTCCAGCGCGAGCGTGGCGCGCTCGTTCGCGAACGACTGCGCGAGGCGGCCCTTGAGTTGCGTGCGCGGCGCGGCGGGGGCCAGCGCGCCGAGCTGCGTGGTCGCCGCACCGAACAGCTCGAGGCCGAACGGCGTGCGGCCCTCGATCTCGCCTTCCACTCCGCGCCCGATCTGCGACATCTCGTTGACGTTGACGAGGAGGCCGTCGCTGCCGGTCACGGTGGTGATGAGATCGGTGATGCGGTTGAAGTAGAACGAACCCACCGCGCGCCACCGCGGCGCGAAGCGCCATTCGGCGAGGAGCTCGGACGTGCGGATGCGCTCGGGCGCGAGGTTGGGATTGGCGTCTTGCGACACGCCGCCGTCGTTGTAGTAGAGCTCGTAGTCGTTGGGCGCGCGGAACGCCTGTCCGTACAGCGCCTTCAGCGTGAGGTCGGCGTTGGGCCGGAAGATGAGCGCGAGCCGCGGATCGGTGACGCCGCCGAACGAGCTGTAGTGGTCGTGGCGCACGCCGAGGGTCGCGTCCCATCCCGGCGCGATCTGCCACTCGGCCTGCGCGTACAGCGCCCAATAGCGCGTGCGGTCGGGGGAGTAGAACAGGCGGGTGTACGAAGCGTCGCGGCCGCCGCTGAAGCCGCGGTCGCCGTTCTCCTGGGTGTTGTACAGGTCGGACTGCGCCTCCACCCCCGCCACCAGCGTGAGGTTGCGCGTGATCTCGCGCGCGTACGTAGCTTCCGCCGACCACCATGTCGCCGTCGACCGGTCCTGGTTGATCACGCTGCTGTTTTCGGCGCGCACGAGATCGCCCTGGTAGCGATACTCGTCGACCGCGGCACGCGCGGTGAAGTTGCCGCCGGCGACCACGCCGTCGTAACGGCCTTCGAGCCACGCGCGGGTGTCGGTGGTCTGGTTGCGGTTGTCGTCGAACGCCGCGTTGTACGGCGCCGTCGGCACGCGCTTCGTGCGCTCCGCGAACACGGCCGCGAGCGAGAAATCGCCGGTGCGCCACTTGGCGAGCGCCTTCACCCACCGATCGGCGTCGCCGTCGTGCGCCACGCCGCCGTCGGCTCCGGCGAAGGCGGGGAAGTAGAGATTGCGATCGCCGTCGGTGCGTCCGGCCGTCAGCGAGAGGAGGTATTCGCTATTGTTGCCGACGCGGTTCCCCGCGGTGATCCGGCCGTCGTACGTCGACTGCGTGCCCGCGAGCCCGGCGACTTCCACCCCGCCGACGTCGCGGCCGCGGCGGGTGACGAGGTTGATCACGCCGAAGAACGCATTGCTGCCGTACAGCGAGGAGCCGGCGCCGCGGACGATCTCCACGCGCTCCACGAGGTCCATGTCGACCGGGCCCTCGGTGCCGAGCAGCGCCTGGTCGTAGCTCGTGTCGTTGGTGCGATGGCCGTCGACCAGCAGCAGGAGGCGCCCGTTGTAGTCGCCGGTGCGCGCAAAGCCGCGCACGCCGGCGTACGAGTAATTGCGGTCGCTGGTCACGAGAAAGCTGCGCACGCCGCGCAGCACGTCGGCGAGCGTGCGCCAGCCGAAGCGCTGGATCTCGGCACGGGTGACGACCGTGACGTCGGCCGGTGCCTCGGTCAGCGGCTGGTCGTACTTGGAAGCCGCGAACACGCTCGGCACGTCCGCGAGCAGCGCGCGCTCGTCCGGCGGCGCGGTCTGGCCGAGCGCCGACGCCGCCGCGCCCGCGAGGCACGCGGCGGTCCAGGCTTTCAAGTATGCGCGCAAGGACCGTGACAAAAGGGAGTTCACACGGGACGGACCCCTTGCTAAAGCATGGTCTGTGCCATCGGGAAATTGGGGTCGGAGTCGAATTTCGTCCTGCGGGCGAGGCAGCACAACGCCGCGGTCGTCAAAGGCGTAGCAGAAATTCGACTCTGGCCCCAATTTCTCGGCATTAGGGTCAGATTCGACTTTCGTCCTGCGGACGGGGCAGCAGGATCTAGCGGTGCTGGCGAGATGCAGCAGAAAGTCGACTCTGACCCAATCTTCCCGCTAAAGTCGACTCTCTGCTACTGCCGGAAACGGGGTCAGAGCCGATTTTCTGCTCCGTCCCCGGCCGGCGACTGGTGTTACCGCCTCGCCCGCAAGACGAAAATCGGATCTGACCCTCGCGAAAATCGGATCTGACCCTAGCTCACCGGTATCTTGCCGATCTTCGCCTGCCATTGCTTGGGTGCGGTGTGATGCACGGACTCGCCACGTGCGTCCACGGCCACCGTAACGGGCATGTCCCGCACCTCGAACTCGTAGATCGCCTCCATCCCGAGATCGGCGAACGCGACCACGCGCGACGCGCGGATCGCCTTCGACACGAGGTACGCCGCGCCGCCGACCGCCATGAGGTAGACCGCGCCGAACTCCCTGATCGCCTCGATCGCCGCGGGCCCGCGCTCGGCCTTGCCGATCATCGCGACCAGCCCATGATGCTCGAGCATCAGGCGGGTGAACTTGTCCATGCGTGTCGCGGTGGTCGGACCCGCCGGCCCGACCACTTCGTCGCGCACCGGGTCCACCGGGCCGACGTAGTAGATGACGCGGTTGCGAAAATCGACACCTTCGGGCAGGCGCTCGCCGCGTGCGTGATGATCGGCGATGCGCTTGTGGGCGGCATCGCGGCCGGTCAGCATCCTGCCGCTGAGCAGCAGCGTCTCGCCCGGCTGCCACGTCGCGGCCTCTTCCCGGGTAAGCTTGTCGAGGTCGACCCGCCGTGCCGTCGGCGACGGCGTCCAATGCACGTCCGGCCACTGCGACAGGTCCGGGGGATCGAGTCTCGCCACACCGGAACCGTCGAGCGTGAAGTGCGCGTGGCGGGTGGCCGCGCAATTGGGGATCATCGCCACCGGCATGCTCGCGGCGTGTGTGGGATAGTCGAGGATCTTGACGTCGAGCACCGTCGACAGCCCGCCCAGCCCCTGCGCGCCGATGCCGAGCGCGTTGACCTTCTCGTACAGCTCGACGCGCAGCTCCTCGATGCGGTTGGCCGGCCCGCGCGCGAGGAGCTCGTGCATGTCGATCGGCGCCATCAGCGCTTCCTTGGCGAGCACCATCGCCTTCTCCGCGCTGCCGCCGATGCCGAGGCCGAGCATCCCCGGCGGGCACCAGCCGGCGCCCATCGTCGGCACCGTCTTCAATACCCAATCCACGATCGAGTCCGACGGATTGAGCATCGCGAACTTGGACTTGTTCTCGGAGCCCCCACCCTTGGCCGCGATGCGCACGTCGACGGTGTTGCCCGGCACCAGGCAGTAGTGCACCACCGCGGGCGTGTTGTCCTTCGTGTTACGCCGCTTGCCCGCGGGATCGGCGACGATCGACGCCCGCAGCCGGTTGTCGGGATCGAGATAGGCGAGGCGCACGCCCTCGTTGATCATGTCGTCGAGCGACAGCGTCACGCCCTCCCACTTCACGTCCATGCCCACGGTCACGAACGCCACCACGATCCCGGTGTCCTGGCAGATCGGGCGATGACCTTCCGCGCACATGCGCGAATTGGTGAGGATCTGCGCGATCGCGTCTTTCGCCGCCGCCGACTGCTCCGCCCGGTACGCCGCGCCAAGAGCCTGGATGTAATCGCTGGGGTGGTAGTAGGAGATGTGCTGCAGCGCGTCGGCCACGCTCTGGATGACGTCCTTCTGCCTGATGGTGGTCATGTAGGCCCCACGGTGCTCATCGCAGTCCCTCCGGCGCCTTGTGGCTTTCCCCGTTGCGCGGCGCCTTCTCCGGATGCGGCATGATGCGGTCGACCGCCGCGATCGCGATCGCCGACAACAGGAAGGTGATGTGGATCACGGTCTGGTAGAACAGCGCCTTCTCGGTGAACGCCTGTGCGTTGATGAAGGTCTTCAGCAGATGGATGGAGGAGATGCCGATGATCGCGGTGGCGAGCTTGACCTTCAGCACCGACGCGTTGACGTGCGAGAGCCACTCCGGCTGATCGGGATGGCCGGTGAGCCGCATGCGCGACACGAACGTCTCGTAGCCGCCGATGATGACCATGATGAGGAGGTTGCTGATCATCACCACGTCGATGAGCCCGAGCACGACGAGCATGGTCAGCGTCTCGCGCGTCATCGTCTTGGCGATCTCGGGATCGGCACCCGGCACCGCGACGTTGTTGCGGATCGTCTCGATCGCTTCCGGGCTTCCCGTGGTCGCCCACAGCAGAATCGTGAGCTCGTGCAGGAACTGCCAGACGTAAACGCCCTGCGCGACGATCAGGCCGACGTACAGGGGAACCTGCAGCCAGCGGCTCATGAAGATGAACCGCGGGAGTGCGTTTAGGCGGGAATCCGAGGGGTAACTGCTGGCGGCCATGGGCAAGACGGGCGGGAAAGCGAACCGTAAAGTCTACCATCGCGACCATGCGCCCCGGGAGGGCACCGCCCTGCGCGATCGGGTGGGGCTCGCGACGAAGGCGTTGCGGCGCCGGCGACGCATTAGGTAGACTCGATCCCTCCCCCGCAGTGCGGAACTACAGAACCTCCCGAGGAGCACCCGCCATGTCGACCATCGAATCCGTCCTGACCGAGAACCGCGTTTTCCCGCCGCCCCCCGAGCTGGTGCGCCAAGCCAACATCCCGGGCATGGACGCCTACCGCGCGCTGTGCGCGGAAGCCGAGCGCGACTTCGAGGGTTTCTGGGCGCGGCAGGCGCGCAGCGAGCTCCTCTGGCACAAGGCGTTCACCAAGGTCCTCGACGAGTCGAAGGCGCCGTTCTACCGATGGTTCCACGACGGCGAGCTCAACGCCTCGTATAACTGCCTCGACCGGCACCTGAAGGTGCAGCCCGACAAGACCGCGATCATCTTCGAGGCCGACGACGGCGCGGTGACGAAGGTCACCTACCAGGAGCTCTACCACGACGTTTGCAAGTTCGCCAACGCACTCAAGGCGCGCGGGATCAAGGTCGGCGACCGGGTGCTCATCTACATGCCGATGTCGATCCAGGCAGTAGTCGCGATGCAGGCCTGCGCGCGCATCGGAGCTACGCACTCGGTGGTGTTCGGCGGCTTCTCCGCCAAGAGCATCCAGGAGCGCGTGGTCGATGCCGGGGCGGTGGCCATCGTCACCGCCGACGGCCAGTTCCGCGGCGGCCGCGAGATCCCGCTGAAGCCGGTCGTCGACGAGGCGATCGCGATGGGCGGTTGCGATGGGGCGAAATGCGTGATCGTCTACAAGCGCACCGGCTCCAGCGTTCCGATGAAGCCGGGCCGCGACCTGTGGTGGAGCGACGCCGTCGCAGGCCAGGCCGACACCTGCGAGCCCACCTGGGTGAACGCGGAGCATCCGCTCTTCATCCTCTATACCTCGGGCTCCACCGGCAAGCCGAAGGGCGTCCAGCATTCGACGGCCGGCTACCTCCTGCAGGCGATCCTCACCATGAAGTGGACGTTCGACTACAAGCCGAGCGACATCTATTGGTGCACGGCCGACGTGGGTTGGGTGACCGGCCACACCTACATCACCTACGGCCCGCTCGCCTGCGGCGCGACCGAGGTCATGTTCGAGGGCGTGCCGACGTACCCGGACGCGGGCCGCTTCTGGAAGATGATCCAGGACCACGGCGTCACCGTGTTCTACACCGCGCCGACGGCGATCCGCTCGCTGATCAAGGCCGGCGGCGAGCTGCCGAAGAAGTACGATCTGTCGAAGCTGCGCATCCTGGGCTCGGTGGGCGAGCCGATCAACCCGGAAGCGTGGATGTGGTACTACGAGACGGTCGGCCGCTCGAAGTGCCCGATCGTCGATACCTGGTGGCAGACGGAGACCGGCGGCATCCTCATTACGCCGCTGCCGGGCGCCACGCCGCTCAAGCCCGGCTCGTGCACGTTCCCGCTGCCGGGCATCATGGCGGACATCGTCGACGAGACCGGGCATACAGTCGAGCTCGGCAAGGGTGGCATCCTCGTCATCAAGCGGCCGTGGCCGTCGATGATCCGCACCATCTGGGGGGACCCGGAGCGCTTCAAGAAGAGCTACTACCCCGAGGACTTCCAGGGCCGGTACTACCTCGCGGGCGACGGCGCGTCGCGCGATCTCGAGGGCTACATCCGCATCATGGGCCGCATCGACGACGTGCTGAACGTCTCGGGGCATCGTCTCGGCACGATGGAGATCGAGTCGGCGCTGGTCGCCAATCCCATGGTGGCCGAGGCCGCGGTGGTCGGCCGGCCGGACGACCTTACCGGCGAGGCCGTGTGCGCGTTCGTGGTGCTGAAGCAGGCGCGGCCGGGCGGCGCCGACGCCGACCGGATCGCGAAGGAGTTGCGCGACTGGGTGGCGAAGGAGATCGGCGCCATCGCCAAGCCCAAGGACATCCGCTTCGGCGAGAACCTGCCGAAGACGCGCTCGGGCAAGATCATGCGGCGCCTGCTGCGCTCGCTCGCCAAGGGCGAGGAGATCACGCAGGACACGTCCACGCTCGAGAATCCCGCGATCCTCGACCAGCTGAGACAAGTTTCGTAGGCGGAGGGTATCGCTATTAATGCCGAAGCCAACCACGCTGCGCTGGTTGCGCTGTCGCCGCTCGATGGCCGGTATGCCGCCAAGGTCGCGGCGCTGTCCGCTCACTTCTCCGAGTTCGGACTGATCCGGCATCGCGTGCGCGTCGAGCTCGCGTGGCTGGCGGCGCTCGCCGACGAGCCCGCGATCGGCGAGCTTGCGCCGTTTCCGGCCTACGCGCGCGCGGCCATCGACGAGACTGCCGCGAGCTTCGCGCCCGCCGACGCCGCACGCGTAAAGGCGATCGAGCGGGTAACCAACCACGACGTGAAGGCGGTCGAGTATTGGCTCAAGGAGCGCTTCGCGGGCGTGCCGGAGGTCGCGCGCGCGGCCGAGTTCATCCACTTCGCGTGCACGTCGGAGGACATCAACAATCTCGCGTATGGCATCGCGCTGGCGCAGGCGCGCGCGCAGATACTGTTGCCCACCCTGCGCGCCGTCGCGGCCGACCTGCGCGGTCTCGCGCACGCGCACGCCGCGCAGCCGATGCTCGCGCGCACGCACGGCCAGCCGGCGACACCCACCACGCTCGGCAAGGAAATGGCCAACGTCTACGCGCGCCTCGAGCGGCAGGTCGCGGCCGTCGAGCGGGTGCCGATCAAGGGCAAGGCCAACGGCGCCGTGGGAAACTACAACGCGCACGTGGCCGCGTATCCTGCCGTGGACTGGGAGCGGCTGTCCGCACGCGTGGTCGCGGGGCTCGGGCTGGAGCTCAATCCGTACACCACACAGATCGAGCCGCACGACTACATGGCCGAGCTGTTCGACGCCATCGCCCGCGCGAACACGGTGCTGGTCGACCTCGACCGCGACCTCTGGGGCTACGTCTCGCTCGGGTACTTCCGGCAGAAGCTGCGCGAAGGCGAGGTCGGCTCGTCGACCATGCCGCACAAGGTCAACCCGATCGACTTCGAGAACTCGGAAGGCAACCTGGGTCTCGCCAATGCGCTGCTGCGGCATCTTGCGGAAAAGCTGCCGGTCTCGCGGTTCCAGCGCGACCTCACCGATTCCACCGTGTTGCGCAACGTCGGCGTTGCGCTGGGCCATGCGCTCCTCGGCTGGCTCGCGCTGCGGCAAGGGCTCGCCAAGCTCGATGCCGACCCGGCGCGCATGGCGGCCGATCTGGACGCGAACTGGGAGGTGCTCGCCGAGCCGATCCAGACGGTGATGCGCCGCTACGGTGTGGCGGACGCTTACGAGAAGCTCAAGGCGCTGACCCGAGGCAGCACGGGCATGACGCGCGCCACCCTGCACGCGTTCATCGATACCCTCGCGATTCCCGACGACGCGAAGGCGCGGCTCAAGGCGCTGACGCCCGCGACGTACATCGGGCTCGCGGCCGACCTCGCCAAGCGCGTCTAGTAGCTAACCGTCGGCTAGGGTTCGCGTGACCTGGCAGCATGGCGCAGAACGCCACCGAAGGCGTGGGTGTGCGCACAATGCGCGTTGTTTCGTGCTGTTTCCTGCGGTCGTCCGACGGGCCGCCCCTAGGGCGACCGCCTGGAATCAACCTCGATGCAAAAGGCGCAACGCCGTTCCTTCGTCCTCCTTAGGGCCGCTCGGACGCCTTTTGCATCGACCTGCTGGTCTAGCTCTGGGCGCTCCGCCCGCGTTCCTGCAGGAACGTCGTGACCGCGGGGATGAGCGATACCACCACGATCCCGATCACGATCCAGGTCAGGTTGCCCTTGACCCACGGGATGTTGCCGAACAGGTACCCCGCGTACACGAGCGAGGTGATCCACAGGATGCCGCCGATCACGTTGTACGCGAGGAACCGCCGGTAGCTCATGCTCGCCACACCGGCCACGAACGGCGCGAAGGTGCGGATGATCGGGATGAAGCGGCCGATGATGATCGTGACCCCGCCGTACCTTTCGTAGAACGCCTGCGTGCGGCGCAGGTGCTCCTGTTTGAACCAGCGTGAATCGGACCGGTCGTAGACGCGCGGGCCGACGTAGCGGCCGACCGCGTAGTTCACCGAGTCGCCCAAGATCGCCGCGACGATCAGCAGGCCCGCCATCACGTGCACGTTGAAGGCGGCGGACGCGGCCACCGCGCCGGCGACGAACAGCAGCGAATCGCCGGGCAGGAACGGGGTGACCACGAGCCCCGTCTCCGCGAAGATGACCGCGAACAGGATCGCGTACAGCCAGGCGCCGTACTCGCCGGCGAGCGAGGCGAGCGTCTGGTCGAGCGCCAGCAGGGAATGAAGGAGTTCGGTGAGCACAGAGGCCAGATGGGGTCAGAGTCGAATTTCGTGAAAATGGGGTCGGATTCGAATTTCGAGCTCGCGGCGCCGCGCAGCAGCGAGGCGCAACGCGAAATTCGACTCCGGCCCCTGTTTCACAAGCCGAAATTCGACTCCGACCCTGCCGCCGACTATGGCAGGATCTTCTCGGCCGCCAGTCCCTTCTTTTCCGGCTTGACCAGGTCTTCGCGCGACACGCCCATCCACATGACGAGGGTGGCCATGACCAGCGCGGACGAGTAGATGCCGAAGCAGATGCCGATGGCGAGCGCCAGCGCGAAGTGGTGCAGCGTCTCGCCGCCGAAGAAGTAGATCGACATCACCATCATCAGCGTGCTGCCGTGGGTGATGATCGTGCGCGAGAGCGTGCTGGTGATGGCGCTGTCGATCACGTGGGTGACGCTCGCCTTGCGCATCTTGCGGAAGTTCTCGCGGATCCGGTCGGCGATGACCACGGACTCGTTCACCGAGTAGCCGAGGACCGCGAGCACGGCGGCGAGCACCGGCAGCGAGAACTCCCACTGGAAGAACGCGAAGAAGCCCAGGATGATGACGACGTCGTGCAGGTTGGCGATGATCGCGGCCACCGCGAAGCGCCACTCGAAGCGCATGGCAAGGTAGGCCACGATGCCAAGGCAGACCAGCAGCAGCGCGAGCGCGCCGTTCTCGTAGAGCTCCTTGCCGACCTGCGGGCCGACGAACTCGACCCGCTGCTGCGTGACGCTGGGGTCGTCGGCCTTGAGCGCGTTCATCACGCGCTCGGAAAGCTGGGCGCTGGAGGTGCCTTCCTTGAGCGGCAGGCGGATGAGCGCGGTGTCCGAGCGCCCGAACGCCTGCGCGGAGAACTCCCCGAGCTGCAGCTTGTCGATGGCCGCGCGCACGCGGTTGAAGTCCACGGCGTGCGCGTACTGCACCTCGATCACGGTGCCGCCGCGGAAGTCGACGCCGAAGTTGAGGCCCCGATGCGCAAGGAAGAACACGGCTAGGAGGAACGTCACGGCCGAGACCACGTTGAACGCGAGCGCGTGCCGCATGAACGGGATGTCGTGCCGGATGCGGAAGAATTCCATCGCGTTGCCTTTCAGGCCTTGGTCGCGGCCGGCGGCGGCGTCGTGTTGCCCGGACGCCAGACCTGGCCGATGGAGATGGAATCGAGCTTCTTGCGATGGCCGTAGATCATCGCGACGATGCCGCGCGAGACGAACACCGCGGAGAACATCGACGTGAGGATCCCGAGGCAGTGCACCACGGCGAAGCCGCGCACGGGCCCGGTGCCGAATATCAGCAGCGCGATGCCCGCGATCAGCGTGGTGACGTTGGAGTCGAGGATCGTGCCCCACGCGCGCTCGTACCCCGCCTGCAACGCGGCATGCGGCGTGGCGCCCCAGCGCAGCTCCTCGCGGATGCGCTCGTTGATCAGCACGTTGGCGTCGATCGCCATGCCGAGGGTAAGCGCGATGGCGGCGATGCCTGGCAGCGTCAGCGTGGCCTGCAGCATCGACAGCAGCGCGACCAGCAGCAGCAGATTGAGCGCCAGCGCGATGGACGAGATGAGCCCCATCAGCATGTAGTACGAGCACATGAAGATGACCAGCACGACGAAGCCGTACAGCACCGAGTCGAAGCCCTTCGCGATGTTCTCGGCGCCGAGTGAGGGCCCCACCGTGCGCTCCTCGACGATCTCCATCGGCGCCGCCAGTGCGCCGGCGCGCATGAGCAGCGCGACGTCGTTGGCCTCGCGCGTGGTCATGCGGCCGCTGATCTGCACGCGGCCGCCGCCGATCTCCTCGCGGATCACCGGCGCCGTGATCACTTCGGCCTTGCCCTTCTCGACCAGGACGATCGCCATGCGCCGGCCGACGTTCTCGCGGGTGACTTCCTTGAAGATGTTGGCGCCGGGTCCGTCGAGGTTGATGTGCACGGCGGGCTCGTTGGTGCGCGAGTCGAAGCCCGGCTGCGCGTCGCTGATCCGGTCGCCGGTCAGCACCACCTGCCGGCGCACCAGGAGCGGGGTGCCGTTGCGCTCGGTGAACAGATCGTTGCCGATGGGCACGTTGCCCTGCAGCGCGCTTTCGAGCGCGCCCGGATCGTCGTTCACCATGCGGATCTCGAGCGAGGCGGTGCGGCCCAGAATGTCCTTGGCGCGCGCCGTGTCCTGCACGCCCGGCAGTTGTACGACCACCCGGTCCGCGCCCTGCTGCTGGATGATCGGCTCGGCGACACCGAGCTCGTTCACGCGGTTGCGCAGGATCTGGATGTTCTGCGCGACCGCGCCGTCCTGGCGCGCCTTCTGTGCTTCCGGCTTGAGGCCCGCGACCAGACGCAGTTCGCCGCCGGCGCCGTCCGTGTCGCGCACCAGCATGTCCGAATAGGTCTTCTCGATCAGCACCCGTGCCTTGTTGCGCTCGGCCTCGTCCTTGAAGCGCACGACCACGTTGCCGCCCTCGCGCGAGATGCCCGAGTACGCAATCCGCTCCTTGCGCAGGAGCGAGCGCAGGTCGGCGGCGCGGCTGTCGGCCGCCTTGTCGAGGGCGCCCTTCATGTCGACCTGCAGGAGGAAGTGCACGCCGCCGCGCAGGTCGAGGCCCAGGTACATCGGCAGCGCGCCGATGGAGGCGAGCCACCGCGGCGAGGAGGACAGCAGGTTCAGCGCGACGATGTAGTTCTCGCCGAGCTTCGTCTGTAGCACGTCCTTGGCCTTGATCTGCGTTTCCGGATCGGTGAAGCGCACCTTGATGCCGGTCGGGTCGAGCACCGCGCCGCGGAACGCGATGTTGGCGCCCTTGAGCGTGTCCTCGACGGTTCCCAGGAGCGCGGCGTCGATCTTGGCCTTCGCCGACGACACCTGCACGGCCGGCACGTCGGGGAAGAAATTCGGCACCGTGAACACGATCGCGGTCAGCACCGCGATTGCGATGACAATGTACTTCCAGGCGGGATAGCGATTCATGAAGCGTCTACAGCGCCTTGATCGTACCCTTGGGCAGGAGCTGCGAGATCGCGCCGCGCTGGACGCTGATCTCGACGTTGGGCGCGATCTCGACGTTCGCGTACTGGTCGGTGAGCTTGGCGATGCGGCCGACGATGCCGCCCGCCGTCACCACCTCGTCGCCCTTCTGCAGCGCCTGGAGCATCGCCTTCGTCTCCTTCGCGCGCTTCTGCTGCGGGCGGATCAGGAGGAAATAGAAGACGACGAAGATCGCGATCATCGGCAGGAACGTCATGAGGTCGGCGCCGGGCGAGGCTCCGGCGGCCTGGGCGTATGCGGGACTGATGAACACGGAGACTTCCTCCAAGATTGCGGGGCGCGGGCAGGCGCCCCTCGAATGTAGGGGGGCGCGGCGCGGTCCCGGTCAGGGGCGGCGGATGGGCCGACTCCAAGCCCCCTCGGGACAACAGATTATTCTAGCATGCGTGACCGGTCCTCCCGGAACCGGGCGGCGTACGCGGGCAGGGCGCCGGCCGCCACCGCATCGCGCAGCTCGGCCATCAGCGCGTGGTAGTAGAACAGGTTGTGGATGGTCGCGAGCCGCGCGCCCAGGATCTCGTTAACCCGCTGCAGGTGGTGCAGGTAGCCGCGCGAAAAGTTGCGGCAGGTGTAGCAGGCGCAGGTGTCGTCGAGCGGCTGCGTATCGGCGCGGTGCCGCGCGTTCCTGATCTTGATGTCGCCGAAGCGCGTGAACAGCCAGCCGTTACGCGCGTTGCGGGTCGGCAGCACGCAGTCGAACATGTCCACGCCGGCCGTAACACCCGCGACCAGGTCCTCCGGCGTGCCCACGCCCATGAGGTAGCGCGCCTTGTGCGCAGGCAGCCTGGGCGCGATCGCCGTGAGCACGCGCAGCATCTCTTCCTTGGGCTCGCCCACCGACAGCCCCCCGATCGCGTACCCATCGAAGCCGATGTCGACGAGCCCCGCGAGCGAGGCTTCGCGCAGGTCGTCGTACATGCCGCCTTGCACGATGCCGAAGAGCGCGTTGGCGTTGCGTTGGCGGTCGAACTCCGCGCGCGAGCGCGCCGCCCAGCGCAGGGACAGTTCCATCGATGCCGCCGCGTCTTCGCGTGACGCGGGGTACGGCGTGCACTCGTCGAAGATCATGACCACGTCCGAGCCCAGCGCGCCCTGGATTTGCATCGACAACTCGGGGGTCAGGAACAGCCGGTCGCCGTTGACCGGCGAGGCGAACGCCACACCGTCCTCTTCGACCCGGCGCAGCGGCCCCAGGCTGAATACCTGGAAGCCCCCCGAGTCGGTGAGGATCGGCCGCGGCCAACCCATGAAGCGGTGCAGGCCGCCGTGCGCTTCGAGCACCTCGAGCCCGGGCCGCAGCCACAGATGGAACGTGTTGCCGAGCACGACTTGCGCGCCGAGATCGACGAGCTCGGCCGGCGCCATCGCCTTGACCGTTCCGTAGGTGCCCACCGGCATGAAAACCGGTGTGTCGACCGTGCCGTGCGCGAGCGTGAGCCGGCCGCGCCGTGCGCGACCGCTGGTATGCAGGACCTCGAACAGGACTAATCTCCACGTCCGCAAACTACGCAGCCCGTCGCGAAGCGACTGCGGACAAGCGATTTGCGCACGAAACAGCTAGCGGCGGCGCAACGGTCCGAAGGCGAGCGCGCCGACGAGCAGGACCGTCAGCAGCAAGCTCCATTGCGACAGCGTCGGCACGTTTGCCGGATTTCCGCCCGGGTCGAACGCCGCCGCCGGCGCGCATCGTGCGGCCGCGAAGTCGAACACGTTCGACCACGCGCGGTAGAAGTCGCCGCTGAAATCGGTGCCCGCGGAAGCGATCACGGGGTAGTTGGGCGCGATCGCGAACTGGATCACGCACGCTTCGTCGGTGATGCGGTAGGCGAGCGCCGGATCCTTTTCGCCTTTCGCGTTCGGCTGGTTCCAATACGCGACGACCGTCGTCCCCGCCTTGGCGCTGTTGCCCCCCGCGAACTTGGCGCTCGCCAGCGCGGCGATGCCCGTGGTGAGCGGATGCCTTTGCATCGTGGCCGTGTCGAGGGTGCGCGGCGCGTACGGCGTGCCTACGCCGTCGGTGGTGTTGGGGTCGAGCTGCTCGAGCGCGCCCCAGCCGTGCGGGAAGACCGACGCAGGCGCGTCCGAGCGATCCTGGTCGTAGAACGCGCCCAACGCCACTGCCTTGCCCGCCTGCGCGAACGCGGCGACCACGTTGCCGACCGCCGGCGCGTTGCCGTAGGTCGAGTCCTCGAACACGAGCAGCACGTCGAACGATGTCGTCAGCGAGTTAAGCGCCGGCACCGCGGCGGCAGTGTCGACCGCGGTGAACGTATGCCCCGGGATGTTCACGGCGAAGATCGCGGCCGTCTCGGACGCGTACTTGTTGGATAGGATGCCGACGCGTGCCGCGTGCGCGGGCGCGGCTATCGCCAGCACGGCGAGGAGGAAGAAGAGCGTGCGTGCCTCACGGGCGCGCAGGAGCAAAGGCTTCATGGAATCGCGAAAACAGCCGCCGATTGCTCGACAATGCCGATTCCGCTACGAAAGCAAGTTGCGCCTAGAGTAGCCTGTTCGTGCCGCCGCGCCAAGCGAGCGGAGACGAACGGGCGCGTTTGCGCGGGGGTTTTGTTGCAGTTTCATGCGGACTGGGACGTATTGTCGTCCAATGGCGACGCGCCGCAGTGTATCTGTCGGGCTGCGGCGTCACTCCCGCTGCGCGCCGGCGACCCTCTCGCGCTCGAGCAGCATGGCGTCGCCGTAGCTATAGAAGCGGTAGCGCGTGGCGATCGCGTGCGCGTAGGCGGCGCGGATCGCCTCGTACCCCGCGAATGCGCTCACCAGCATGAGCAGCGTGGAGCGCGGCAAGTGGAAGTTGGTGAGCAGGCGATCGACGGCGCGAAAGCGAAAACCGGGTGTGATGAACAACGCGGTATTGGCGGACCCCGGCGCCATGCCGCCGGGTGCCAAGGCGGCCGCTTCCAGCGCGCGCAGGGTGGTGGTTCCGACCGCGATCACGGGTGCGCCGCGGGCACGCGCCGTCGCGATCGCATCGACGGTGGCCGCGGGCAGCGTGTACCGCTCCTCGTGCATGCGATGGCGCGCGATGTCCTCGTGCTGCACCGGCTGGAACGTGCCGGCCCCGACGTGCAGGGTGACGAACGCGGTCGCGATCCCGCGCGCGGCGAGCGCCGCCATCAGCGCGTCGTCGAAATGCAGCCCCGCGGTCGGCGCGGCGACCGCGCCCGGTGCCCGCGCGTAGATCGTCTGATAGCGTTCGCGGTCGGCGGCTTGCGCGACCCGGCCGATGTACGGCGGCAGCGGCACCTCGCCGTGACGATCCAGCCACTCGTGCAGCGGACCGGTGCCCTCGAAGTCGACGCGATGGAAGCGGCCGTCGCGCTCGACGACACGCGCAGCCGCGTCGCCTGCGAGCGCGATGCGCGACCCCGGGCGCGGAGCATGGCTCGCGCGCACCTGCACCCACGCTTCGCGTTCCGAGACGATGCGCTCGATCAAAAGCTCGACCCGGCCGCCCGTGGATTTTTGTCCGAGCACGCGCGCGTTGATCACGCGGGTGTCGTTGAGCACGAGAAGATCGCCCGGTGCGAGCAACGCGGGCAGGTCCGCGAACACGCGGTCCTCGCGCTGCAGGCCGTGCACGTGCAGGAGCCGGCTCGCCGAGCGCGTCGCGGCAGGCACTTGCGCGACGAACTCGGGTGGCAGGGTGTAGTCGAAGTCGCTTAGCGTATACGGCAACGCGTCTCCATGGGGATTCGAAGATTGAGCAATCGCGTCGGTAGCTTAGCGCTTTGCCTTGCCCTTGCCTTCCCGTTCATCGATGAACGCTGTGGCGCCCTCGGTCGCGACCAGCGGCGAGTTAGTTTCCGGATGGCGGTGCGATCCTGGCCGGCAAGCGAGCCAGGCCGTGGTGATGCGGCTGCGCCCCGACGGCACGTTCGACAGCAAGTTCGCCGGCGCCGGCGTTGCCGCCTTCCCGTTCCAGGGCGGATCGGGGGCGATGAGCAAGGGTGGGTCGTCGAGGGCGACGGGCACACCCGCGTATTCGCATGCACCGCCGCCCAGTAGCCGTATCACGAGTCCGATGGCGCCCGATAGCGGTGCCGGGAGGGGAAGGGACGCCACACCGCCACGCGGATTCCGAATCGGGCCCGTTTTGCGGGGCCAAGGCCTTGACGTAACATCCCGGTATCGACCGATCGGCAAGGACGCACCGTCGTCATGTCTGAAGTGATCGAACAGCCTCTGGACGCGAAGGCCCTGTCCCAGCGATGGCGCGAGATCGTGACCGACCCTCGCCTCGCGGACTTCGCGGGCAAGATCGATCTCGATTGCTGGGGGAGAATCATCATGAGTCCGGTCAATACGGACCACGGTGCGATCGCCGCGAATCTCGCGATTCTCCTGACCGCGCAATTGGGTGGCAGGACTCTCGTGGAAGTCGGCGTGCAAACCGCATCGGCAGTCTATGCGCCCGACGTCGCATGGTGCACCGAGGATTTCCTGCGGGAGCGCAGGGATGAAACGCCACTCCAGCGCGCGCCGCAGATTTGCGTCGAGATAGCCTCTCCCTCGAATGCGATACACGACCTTCGCGCAAAGGCCTACGCCTACATCGAGGCGGGAGCCAGCGAAGCCTGGGTCGTATTTCCGAAGTCCAGGCGAATCGAGTTCTACGGGACGCAAGGAATCGTGCAACAGACCCGCTATGGCGTCGATCTGACGAACGCCTTCGCCTGATCGCCAGCGCGCCGCGGTGCAGGCGAGCTCGCACCGGCAACCGCAGTATCATTGCCGGAATCGCCACGCTGGAATCGCGCCATGATCGTCAAGCAGGTCTGGACCGCCAACGCCTACCGCAATTTCAACTATCTCATCGCTTGCGGCGAGACCGGCGAAGCGCTCGCCGTCGATCCGCTCGACCACGAAAAGTGCCTGAAGGTGGCGAAGGAGGAGGGCTGGCGCATCACCCACATCCTCAACACGCACGAGCATCGCGACCATACCGGCGGCAACGACGCGATGGTCCGCGACACCGGCGCCAGCATCCTCGCCCACCGCAATGCCAAGGACAAGATCGCCGGCATCGCCCGGGGCCTTGCTGCCGGCGACGTCATCAAGATCGGCAGGACGGTGGAGCTCGAGGTCCTCGACACCCCGGGCCACACGATGTGTCACGTGTGCCTGCGCTCGCACACCGACCAACCCGCCTTGTTCTGCGGCGACACGCTGTTCAACGCCGGCGCGGGGAACTGCCACAACGGCGGACATCCCGAAGCGCTGTACACGACGTTCGCCGAGCAGCTCGCCAAGCTGCCCGCGTCGACGCTGATCTATCCGGGGCACGACTACATCGAGAACAATCTGCGCTTCACCTTGAACCGCGAACCCGATAACCCGGATGCGCCGCGGATGCTCGCCCAGGTCACGGGTCAGGACCCAGGCAGCGCGTACGTGTCCACGCTCGAGGTCGAGCGCCGGATCAACACCTTCTTCCGCCTGACGAGCCCTACGGTGATCGCGAAACTGCGCGAAGCCTTCCCCGATCTGCCCGAGCATCCCGACTCGCGCACGGTGTTCCTCAAGCTGCGCGAGCTTCGCAACA
>JADLEZ010000425.1 GCA_020845855.1 Burkholderiales bacterium | reverse complement strand
GGCCGAGGTGCGCGTAGCGAACCGAGGGAGGCGCGCAGCGCGCGTCGCCGTGCGATTGAGGCGAGGCGACGCGCAGCCATTTCGCTCGCCAGTGGCAGCGCAAGGAGCCGAGGAATGATGGCCCTGCAACGCCTGCGGCTCGCGCTGCGCAGGGGCTTGTCGCCGCTTGCCTCCGACACGGCGTCGATGCTCGACCTGCCGCCGGTGCGCATGGGACTCCTGGCCAAGCTCAACCTGCTGACCATCGGCCTCATCTTCCTCACCGCGGTGACGATCACGCTGTTCTACGGGCAGCAGCGGTGGCGCGACGACGAGGAACAACTCAAGGTACGCGGCGCAGCGCTCGCGGCCGTCATGAGCGAGTTGTCCGAGTACGCGCTATATACCGCCGACAAGGCATCGCTCGAGCACATCCTGGACGGATTGAGCTCGGACCCCGAGGTGGCCTACGTCGCGGTGCTCGACCACCGGCGGTTGCCGCTCGTGGAGCGCCGCCTCGCGCCCGCGTTCGCGCGCGCGCCGATGCCGGGGCTCGCGCCCGGCATCGCGCTGCCGGGACCCGGCCAGCTCCTGAATCTCGAACGCGACATCGACGGCCGCAAGTACCTCGAGCTCGTGACACCGGTGTCGAACGCCGGACTCGCATCGCGCGATCTCGGCGTGCCGGAGAGCGACGCAAAACGCGCGGCTGCACCTCCGCTCGGCCACCTGCGCCTCGGCCTCACGTTCGAGGTGCAGCGCAAGCAGTTCCGCGAGCAGATGATCGGCGCCATCGGCGTAGTCAGCCTGCTGGTGGTTATCGCGGTCATCGCCACGCTGCTGCTCACGCGGCGGCTGGTGGCGCCGATGCGCCGGCTGATGCGCGCGGCGCGCGCGGTCGGCTCCGGCCGCCTCGACGTCTACGTGCCGGCGGGATCGTCGGACGAGATGGGCCTGTTGACCCACACGTTCAACCACATGACGCAGCGGCTCGCCGAGTCGCAGTCGGAGGTCGCGACCTACCAGCGCACGCTGGAGGAAAAGGTCGCGCAACGCACTCGCGAGCTCGAGGTCGCGACCGCGCACGCCTACAAGCTCGCGCAGCACGACATCCTGACCGGCCTGCCCAACCGGTCGCTGCTCAACCAGCGGCTGAAGCAGATCCTCGCGCAGGCGCAGCGCGACGGCACGCAGGTCGCGTGCCTGTTCCTCGACTTCGACCACTTCAAGCGCATCAACGACACCCTCGGCCACGACGCCGGCGACCAGCTCCTGCAGGCGATCGCGCAGCGCTTGACCAACGCCGTGCGCGAGTCCGACACGGTCGCGCGCCTGGGCGGCGACGAATTCGTGGTGATCCTGCCGAGCCTCGACCCCGGCCACGCCACGTTCGAGGTGATGGCGGTGCTGAACCGCGTGCGCGACGCGTTCCAGGCGCCGTTCCGCCTCGGCGACCAGACGCCCACGCTGACGGGCTCGATCGGCGTCGCGCTCTACCCGGTCGACGCGAACGACGGCGTGGGCCTCATCAAGCAGGCCGACACCGCGATGTACGCCGCCAAGGAAGCCGGGCGCAACGCGTACCGCTTCTTTACCGCCGACATGAACGCGCGCGTGCAGCTTCGCCTGCAGCTCGAGACCGACATGCGCCGGGGCTTGATGGACGACGAGTTCTTCCTGCTCTACCAGCCCCTGATCGAGATGCAGACCGGCCGCGCTTGCGCCGTGGAGGCGCTGCTGCGCTGGCGCGACCCCGAGCGCGGCATCATCGCGCCCGCCGAATTCATCCCGGTCGCGGAAGAGTCCGGCATGATCCAGGCGCTCGGCGCGCGCGTGCTGCGCGACGCCTGCCGCCAGGTCGTGCAGTGGCATCGCATGGACATGCCGCTGCGGCTGTCGGTGAACCTGTCGGTGCAGCAACTGCAGCACGACAGTTGGCTGTCGGTGGTCGAGGAGGCCCTTGCCGGCAGCGGGCTGCACCCGCGGCACCTCGACCTCGAGATCACCGAGAGCGTCATCATCACCCACCCGGAGAAGGCGGTCGCAACACTCGTGCGCATGAAGCAGATGGGCGTGTCGATCACCGTCGACGATTTCGGCACGGGTTACTCGAGCCTGTCCTATCTCGCGCGCCTGCCGATCCAGGGTGTGAAGATCGACCAGCGCTTCGTGCATGGGCTCGACAAGAACCGCAACGACGAGGCGATCGCGCAGGCGATAATCGCGCTGTCGCACTCGCTCGGCCTGCGCTGCATCGCCGAGGGTGTCGAGACGCCCGCGCAGTTCAACTTCCTCAAGTCGCACGGCTGCGAGGAGGCGCAGGGCTTTCTCATCTCGCATCCTTTGAGCGAGAAGGAGCTGCGGTCCTGGTGGCGCATCCAGGAGGAGCTGCACCACGGCGCGCAGCGGCAGGCGGACTTGTGGCAGAAGGGGTAGCAAGCAACCCAGGCCGGCAGTTACCTGAACCGATACCGTAACTCAGCCCAGAACACCCTGCCGACGGGATTGGCGTAGGTCGGGTCGTAGCCCCCGGCCGCGCCATTGTTGTTCGTCGACCACGTCTGGTTGCTGAACGGGGGATCGCGATCGAAGACATTCTTCACGCCGAGCGAGAGCTGCAAACCCGTCATCATCGAGTACGACGCCGACAGGTTCCAGATGTCGTAGTTGCCGATCCTGCGGCGCTCTTTGGTGGTGGCGTCCACGAACGCGTCCCACGTGCCCTTGACGAAGTTCTCGGTGATCGTCGCGCCCCACGGCCCGGCGTTCCAGTTGAGGGTCAGGTAGTGATGCCAGTACGGGATCGCCCCGTTCGCTCCCGTGCTGATCTCCTGGTTGAGGAGGTTCGCGTAGCTGCCGTCGAGCTGCTGCTGCAGGTAGCGCAGGATGTACGTCCCCTGCAACGCGAGCGAGAAGTCCCCGTAGGGCGTCGGCGGCGTCTTCAATTGCGCCGTGACGTCGATGCCCTGCGTGCGGATGGTGCCGAGGTTGAAAAGCGTCCCCTTGATGAGCTGGATCGGGCCGGGGAGGGTGGGATACTCGGGTTGCACGGGACCGCGCACGATCCGGCTGCAGGTTGTGCCGGTGACGCCGTTCGGACAGCCGGCGAGGATGTCCTGAACGGTCGAGCCGGAAATGAGATCCTCGACGACGATCTGGAAAAAATCCGCGCCCAGCGCGACGAAAGGTGAAGGCGACCAGATGCCGCCCACGCCCCACTGGCTCGAGTTCTCGCTCTTGAGGTCGGGATCGCCGCCGCCCAGCGTCTTGAACGCGACGTTGCAATCGCGCGTAAAGTTGTTCGTGGTCGGGCAACGCGCCGGGTCGCTCAGGAGCGCAGAGTCCACGATGGTCGTCGGCTGGTACATCGATATCAGGGACGGAGCACGAAAGCCGGTGCCCGCGGACGCGCGGAACAGCAGTGTGCGATCGGGTTGCCAGCGCAGCGACACCTTGGGATTGGTCGCCCCGCCGACGTCGTTGTAGTGGTCGTAGCGTAACGCGAAATTGGCCTCGAAGGTCTTGGCCAGCGGAGCGTTGACCTCGGCGAACACGGCCCAGATGTCGCGGACCGCGCTCAGCGAGGGTGAGGTTCCCGCGTTAGCGATGTCGCCGCGCGCGAGCGCCGACGACGACGTCGAGGTCAACCGCCACTGCCTGGCTTCCGCGCCCAGCGCGAGCGAGACAGGGCCCGCGGGCAGGTCGAAGATCGAGTTCCACGCGCGGGCGTCGAGCATCGACAGCGAGCTCTTACCTTCGCTCGCCGTGCCGATGAACTGCGTGGCCTCGAGCGCGTCCACCACCTCCGGCGTGTTGGTGCCGAACGGGTTGACGCGGCCGGAGGCGAGCAGCGGGGCGATCGCGCTCGTGAGCACGAACCCGCTCGTGTACCGGTTGTCGATCTCGTTCACGCCGTAGGTGTAGGCGACGTCGTAGCGCCATCCCGCGACGTTGCCCTTGACGCCCGCGACCGCGTTCCATTGCTCGATCACGGGCTCGGACGTCCGCCCGCCCAGCTCGGGCGAGCGCAACTGATACGACAGCGGCTGGCCGTCGAGGGCGAAGTACTGCGCGAACTCGCGCGGGTAGAAGGGACTGCTGGCCGGCAGCCTGGGCTGCAGGTTCGTGGGCGTCGAGGCGTACGTGAAGGTGTTGCGGGCATACAACCCTTGCGCATAGAACAGATGCTCGGGCGCGAATTGCCACGTCAGCGCGCCCGTCGTCGCGAATCGCTCGCTCGGGTTGATGGTATTGAGCCAATAAGCGCCGTCGAAATTGCAGCGGTTGGGATTGTTGGCCGTCGGGAAGGAGATGGGTGGCGCGCATGTGGGGTTGCGGTAGCCGTTCGCCGGATCGCCGGTCGGGTTGCGCGGGCCCAGATTGGGGATGGTCACGTTGGCGGGAAAGCTCGAGGTGCCGGTCTGGTCGAAGTTGCCGGGGATGTAGAACGTCTTCGAGGCGTCGCGATCTCGCGCGGTGAGCGTACCGAACACCTGGTAGTCGAGCATTCCGTAGACGTCGAACTTCTGCTGCGCGAGGCTCCCGTAGCCCGCCGTCACATTGAAGTGGTTGCTCCAGCCGCCCGGGTCCTGCGGCGCGCTGTATTGCGCGCTCGCTGCGACACCGCGAAACTCGTCGAGCAGGATGAAGTTGATGACGCCGCCGATGGCGTCGGCGCCGTAGATGGCGGAGGCGCCGTCCTTCAGCACCTCGACGCGCTCGATCGCGGCCACCGGGATGACGTTGAGGTCGGTGGCGGTTCCGGAAAAGGCGTAGTTGGCGATCCGGCGGCCGTTGATGAGGATCAGCGTGCGCTGAAACGTAAGACCGCGCAGCCCGACGGCGGCGAGGCCGGGGCTGCCGGAATTCGCGTTCACCTGGTTCTCGGTGAACGTCCCGAAGCTGACGGCCGCCGAGATGGTGTTGGCGAGCTGCGCGGCGGTCTGGATGTTCGCGCGTTGGATTTCCTCGCGGGTGATGACTTGCACCGGAACGGCGGTCTCGCGGTCGAGCGTCGGAATGTTGCTGCCGGTGACCATCACGCGGATGCGGCCGTCCGGCTCGGCGTCGACTTGCTGCGCTTCGGCCTCGAACGCCAAGGCCATTGCGGCACCGAGCATGCACCGGCGGGCGTGGACACCCCTTCGCAGACTCATTCCCCCTTGCCTCCGCGTTCTCGACGTCGCTTGCGTTGAAGCCGTCCAAGTGAGAGATTACACAACCTGAGCGGCAGTTCAATCGCAAATCGTCAAATCGCTCTCATGATCGGCAGGCGACGTTGCTTGCAAGCCCTCGGTTGCGCGACTTACGTCGCCGTGCGCACGGCGCACGCCCAAGCGCCGGGCGGCGTCAAGCGGATCGGCGTGTTGGCGGAGGGACAGGCGGGCCAGGCCGTGCGCACGGCCCCGCCTCCGGATGCTGTCGAGGCGTTGCGCAAGCGCGGCTGGATCGTCGGCACCAACGTTCTGTTCGAATTCCGTCAGTCGGAGCAACGAGAGCAATTGCCCGCGCTCGCGAGGCAGCTGGTGGATGCGAAGGTCGACGTGATCCTGGCATTCGGCACACCAGCGACGCGCGCGGCCAAGGCGGCAACGACCACCGTCCCCATCGTGTTCAATCTGGGAAGCGATCCGGTGGCCAACGGGCTGGTCGCGAGCCTGTCGCACCCGGGCGGAAATCTGACGGGGTTCGTCGAAGGCGTGCTGGACGACAAGCTGATCGAGATCTTCCGGGACGCGATGCCCAAAGCCAGGCGCGTAGTCATCGCCGAAGCGCCGCTCTCGCCGCGGGCTGGTCGAGCGG
>JADLEZ010000424.1 GCA_020845855.1 Burkholderiales bacterium | reverse complement strand
TCACCCCCGCGGCGTTCGCCGGCGCGGCGCTGTCCACGCTGCTGGTCTTCGGCCTCGCGCGCGGACGCGGCACGTGGTCGTCGACCCAGCTCCTGCTGACCGGGGTCGTGGTGGCGGCGGGATTCGGTGCGGTGATCATGCTCGTGCTCTCGATCGCGCCGGATACGCAGGTGCGCGGCATGCTCTTCTGGCTGATCGGCGATCTGTCGGTGGCGGCGCACGGCGAGCGCGCGCTGGCCGCGCTGGTCGCGGTGCTGCTCGTGGCACTCCTGTTCGCGCGCGACGCCACCCTGATCGCGCGCGGCGAAGCCACGGCGGCGGCGCTCGGCGTGCGCGTGCGCGCGGTCACCCTCGTCCTGCACGTTCTCGCCGCGGCGGCGACGGCAGTCGCGGTCACCGTCGCCGGCAGCGTGGGCTTCGTCGGCCTCGTGGTCCCGCATGCGATCCGCCTCGTGCTCGGCAACGACCAGCGCTTCCTGCTGCCCGCGTCGGCGCTGGCGGGCGGCGCGCTGCTGGTGCTCGCCGACACGCTCGCGCGGACCGTCATCGCCCCCGCGCAACTGCCGGTCGGCGTGCTGACCGCTCTCGCGGGCGTACCGATCTTCCTGTGGCTCTTGCGGCGGAGCGTGACATGAGCGCCGGCGCGCCGCTCCTGAACGTCTTCGACCTCACCCTCACCGTGCCCAACCGCACGCTGTGCGCGGGCGTCTCCTTCATCGTCCATCGCGGCGAGTGCTGGGTGATCGTAGGGCCCAACGGCGCGGGCAAGACCACGCTGCTCGCCACCCTCGCGGGGCTACGCAAGCCGGCCGGCGGAACGCTCCAGTTCGCGGGCCGCAGGCTCGACGACTGGCAGCCGCGCGTGCGCGCCAAGCACCTGGGCTTCCTGCCGCAGGACACGGTCGACGCGTTTCCCGATACCGCGCTCGACATCGCGCTGGCCGGCAGGCATCCGCACGCGGCGCGCTGGCGTCCGGAAGCGGCGGAGGACGTGGAGTTCGCGCGCGCCGCGCTCGCCGCGGTCGGCATGGCTGACCACGCGCAGCGCAACGTGCAAACGCTCTCCGGCGGCGAGCGGCGGCGGGTGGCAATCGCCATGCTGCTCGCGCAGGATCCGGATCTCATGCTGCTCGACGAGCCGACCAATCATCTCGACGTCGCGCACGAGGTGCGCGCGCTCGACCTCGTGAGCCGCCTTGCGCGCGACGGCCGGCACGCGGTGGTGATGGCGCTGCACGACCTGACGCTGGCCGCCCGCTACGCCACACACGCCGTGCTGTTCGGCTTCGACGGGGTGACCGCCGGCACCGCATCGGACTTGCTGACCGCGGAGCGGCTGTCGGCGCTGTACGGGCAGAAGCTGGTCGCCGTGGACAGTGCGCGCGGTCCGGTGTTCGTTCCTGCCTAGCCCCTCTTCCTGCGCGCCGCCTCGAGGTCGGCGCACAGCGCCGCCGTGCCCTCGACAAAGCGCGGCCCCGGCCGGTGCAGCAGATCGCCGTTGGCGCCGATGAGATTGCCGTCGCGCACCGCGGGGATCTGCGGCCAGCGCCGCCAGTCGTCGAGCCATGCCGGGCGCGCGCCGTGGTCGTCGCCGCCGACGATCACGTCCGGCGCCGCCGCGATCACCGCCTCGACCGTCACCGAGGGCGCCGGGATCAGGAGCGCGGCGAACACGTTCTCGCCGCCGCACACGCCGATGGCCTCCGAGATGAGATGGCGGCCGCCGACCGTGTACAGCGGCTCGTTCCACACCTGGTAGAACACGCGCAGCTTCGCCGCCCCTCGATATTTCCCGCGCAGCGCCGCGAGGCGCTCGCGCATCGATCCCGCGGCGGTCAGCGCGATGCCGCGCGTGCCCGCGAGCGTGCCGAGGTTCTCGACGTCGTCGGCGATGGCGGCGATCGACTTCGGGTCGCTCGTGTACACCGGCACCTTCTGCGCGCGCAGTGCGGCGAGCTGGGCGCTCGCCGTGTAGGGCCACGCGATCACGAGGTCGGGCTCGAGCAAGGCGATGCGCTCGAGGTCGAGTGCCGCCGCGTCGCCGACCCGCGGCACCTTGCGCGCCGCCGGCGGCCAGTCGCTGTGCGCCACCGCACCCACCAGCGCGCTGCCTGCGCCGGCGGCGAACAGCATCTCCGTGGCGTGGGGAGCGAGGCTCACGATGCGTTGCGCCGGCCGCGCGAGCACGACTTCGACCCCGGCGCCGTCGATCACCCGCAGCGCACCGTGGGCGGCGCCGCTCGCGACCAGCAGCAGCAGGGCGACGAAACGTGTCATGGCGCGAAACGTACCCCCGCGAGCACTTGCGCGCCGCCAGTCGAATAGTCGGCCGCGAGCTGGTAGTTCTTGTCGAAGACGTTGTTGCCGCGCACGAACAGCGACCAGCCCTTGGCGAACGGCCATTCGAGCGTGGCGTTGACGATGGCGTAGCCGCCCATCTTGCGCGTGTTGGCCGCGTCGTCGTAGCGCAGCGACGACGCCACCAACTCGACACCCGCCTGCACCGGGCCGATCTGCTGCAGGGCAGAGAGCGCCCCGTGCTGGCGGGCGCGCCGCGGCAGCAGGTTGCCGGTGCGGTCGTCCTGCGGATCCTGCAGGTCGAGGGAGCCGGTGATGCGCGTGTCGCGCCAGGTCAGATCGATCCCGAGCGTCACGCCTTTTAGCGTCGCGCGATCGACGTTTTGCGGCAGGCAGACGAACGCGGCGTCGCACTGGAACACGATCAGGTCGTCGACGCGGTTGTAGTAGCCGATCGCGCGCGCCTGCCACCGCGCCCCGCTCGCGGAGGCGCTCCAGTACACGCCGGCTTCGGCGTTGCGCGCGGTCTCGGGCACGAGGTTCGGATTGGAAAAGAAAGGATAGTAGAGGTCGTTGAACGACGGCGCCTTGAAGCCCGTGCTGTAGCCGGCGGTTACGCGCCATGCGGGCGTGATCTGGTAGCCCCCGGCAATGCCGCCGGTCGTCTCGCCGCCGTACTGGTTCGAGCGGTCGTAGCGCAAGTTCGCCTGCAGGGCGAACGCGCCGTGGCGCACCTGGTACACACCGGTCGCCGAGTTGGTGTCGCGCTCGGTGACCGCGAAGGCCTCGGTGGTCGCGACCTGCTCCTCGCGCCGCTCGAGGATGACCGAGGCCGTGCCCACCGGGAGCGTGACGTCGTTCTGCCAGAAGTACTGCCGCTGGGTGGTCTTGAACGGGAAGTCGCCGAAGCCCGTCTGCGACACCGAATCGTCGCTGCCTTCGCCTACCGTCACGGTGGACGTCCAGCGCTCGTGCAGCCGGTTGCGGCTCGCCACCGACCACGCTTCGAGTGTGGTGATCGTGCGATCGTCGAAGCCAGCGCCGCCGTCGAACTGGTTGTTCAGCCGGTTGCGCAAGTACTGCGCAGCGACTTGTTGCCCCGGCGCCCAGGTGAACGTCGCGTTCGCGCCCGCGTTCTCGTTGGCGTAGCCGTCCGGGTCGTCGTTGTAGCCGAACGCCGCCGGGTTCTCGATCGCGTTGAAGCCGCGGCTGCGCGTGCCGCCGCCGGTCACCGAGAAGCGCAGCGGCCCGAGCGAGCCGCGCAGCGACGCGCTCGCGCTCTTCGTCTCGTAGGTGCCGTACCCCGCGCTCGCGCTGCCGCCCCACGTGTCGCCCTCGCCGCGCTTGGTAAAGACCTGGATGACGCCGCCGATCGCGTCCGCGCCGTACAGGCTCGACGCCGGACCGCGCAGGATCTCGATGCGATCGATCTGGTCGAGCGGGATGGCTTCGAGCGAGGTGGCGCCCACGGATGCCGAGCCGACGCGCAGGCCGTCGACCAGCACCAGCGTCTGGCCGCGGTTGGCGCCGCGGATGAACGCGCCGGAGGTTGATCCCGGCCCCCCGTTCATGGTGATCTCGACACCGGGCTGGCGCTGCAGGAGCTCGGGCAGGCTCTGCACCCCGCTGCGCAGGATTTCGTCGTGGCCGATCACGGTGAGATCCGCCAGCAGATCGGCGATGGGCTGCGGCGTGCGCGCCGCGGTGACGGCGATGGGATCGAGGGGTGTCGGACGCGGCTCCATCGCGGCCGCGGACAGCGAAAGGAACGCGACGTACAGCGTAGCGCAATTGCGGATAAACACGGGTCACTCCCTTGCCGTGCATCCCCGCACGGCGCCGACGGTCGTTCACGATTGGACCGGCGACGCTCGTCGCGCGCCGGGTGCAGGCCGGTCTCCGGGCTTGGCCGTCTCGCACCGTCCTGCCTTCCCACCCGCTTCACGCGAGCAGTGGCGTCGTTGGACGCTGCGACAAACTTTGGAGCCTTACCGTTGCGGGGGCAGCCGCGGCTTTCGCCCGTGGTGGCGGGCGGCACCGCATTCCCATTTCACCCACTGCGGATTGGATCCGCGGCGGGAACCTGCTGGTCGGGAGTATACCCCGCCGTGCGGCATGGCCCCGGGGAGCCCCCTCCGGTAAAATTACCGCCTCCCGCCATTGACGGAAGCCCCCACGGTCTAACCTCCCGCCTCGGGGCATCACGCCTTGCCCAAGAAGCTATTCATCCGGACCTTCGGATGCCAGATGAACGAGTACGACTCGGACCGCATGGCCGACGTACTCGAGGCCACCGACGGCATGACGCTGACCGAGCGCCCCGAGGACGCGGACGTCATCCTGTTCAACACCTGCTCGGTGCGCGAAAAGGCGCAGGAGCGCGTCTTCCATGACTTGGGGCGCGTGCGCGCGCTCAAGGCAGCGAACCCCGACCTCGTGATCGGCGTGGGCGGCTGTGTGGCGTCGCAGGAAGGCGCGGGCATCGTCCGCCGCGCACCGTACGTCGACGTGGTGTTCGGCCCGCAGACGCTGCACCGCCTGCCGCAGCTCATTGCGCAGCGCCGCGCGAGCGGCAGGCCGCAGGTCGACGTGAGCTTTCCCGAGATCGAGAAGTTCGACCACCTGCCGCCGCCGCGGGTCGAGGGCGCCGCCGCGTTCGTCTCGATCATGGAAGGCTGCAGCAAGTACTGCACGTTCTGTGTCGTGCCGTACACGCGCGGCGAGGAGATGTCACGGCGGTTCGACGACGTGCTGACCGAGGTGGCGGACTTGGCCGACCAGGGTGTCATGGAAGTCACCCTCCTCGGCCAGAACGTGAACGCCTACCGCGGTCCGATGGGCGACACCGAAGTCGCCGACTTCGCCACCCTTCTCGAATACATCGCCGAAGTGCCGGGCATCGAGCGCATCCGCTATACGACCTCGCACCCGCGCGAGATGACGCCGCGGCTCATCGGCGTGCACGCAACCCTTCCGAAGCTCGTCAACCAGATCCACCTGCCGGTGCAGTCGGGCTCGGACCGCGTGCTCGCCGCGATGAAGCGCGGCTACACGGCGCTCGAGTACAAGTCGATCGTGCGCCGCCTGCGCGCGGCGCGGCCCGACCTTTCGCTGTCGACGGACTTCATCGTGGGGTTTCCCGGCGAGTCCGAAAGCGACTTCGAGCAGACGATGCGCCTCGTCGACGACGTGGGTTTCGACGGGGCGTTCAGCTTCCTGTACAGCCCGCGCCCCGGGACGCCGGCGGCCGAGCTGCCGGACCAAGCACCTCACGATGTGAAGCAGCAACGCCTCGAGCGCCTGCAGGCGCGGCTGGAAGCGCAATACCGCAGGCACAGCGACGCCATGGTCGGCAGCCGCCAGCGCGTGCTGGTCACCGGCCGCGCGGCGAGAGACGCGCGCGAGCTCGCCGGACGCACGGAGAACAATCGCGTGGTGAACTTCCCCGGCGCGGAAGCTCTAATCGGCACGTATGCCGACGTGGCCATTTGCGCGGTGTCACCGCACTCGCTTCGGGGTGAGCTTGCGACGAGTTGAACTTTCCGGTCCGGGCCGGGTGCGGTTCGGGATGTCGTCGATTTGCAGGAGCATCGCCATGAAAGCTTGCCTGCCCGCAGCGGCTGTCGCCGCCGTCACCCTCGCCGGATGCGCGACCGTTCCCGATACGCCG
>JADLEZ010000423.1 GCA_020845855.1 Burkholderiales bacterium | reverse complement strand
TGGCCACGCGACCGGGCGCGTGCTGGCCATTGCGTCCCAACGCACCCGCGAGCAGCCGCGCAGAAATTCAACACACGGTCAGTCGCCGCCTTCGGCCACGAGCGTCGTGGCCCGGGGCGCGCTACTAGTAGCGGCGGCGAGCCAGCGATCGATCTGGCCCGTGCTGGCTGACCACTCGGACCCGTAAAGCCGTGGCCCGAACCGCAGCATCATGAGCGCGACGCGCGCCGCCTCCGGGTGCCCGGCGTCGGCGAGGGCGGCGAGGCGGCCGTAGGCGAACGCGTATCGGCCCGCGTCGTAGGCGCGCATTGCGGCGACGAAGGCGTCGTCCGTGTCGGCGGCAGCCGACGGCGCCGCGGCCAGCACCGCGAACGAGGCGACGCAAAGCCACCACGCGTATCGGCCGGCGGCGTCGGCGCTCGCCGTCCTCGTGATCTCGCCGGCGGGCGATTGCGATAGCGTGGTCGTGTTCGGCTGCATTGGCTCCTCCTGGGTGTGCGGTTGGCGGGCAGGCGGGGACTCGCCTTCCTCGCCTGTTCGTACGATGGGCGCGCGCGAAACCGGCCAGCGGCCGCCCAGCGTTACGCGAAAAGGCTCCTGCCGAGAAGACCGATACCCGACGCCGCGAGCAGCATCAGGGTGATCTGGCGGAAGTTGCGGTCGGACATGCGCCGGTAGATCGCGACACCGGCGAGCGTGCACGGCAGCACCACGGGCAGGCACAGTGCGAGCAGGCGCAGGAACTGCGGATCGAACGTCTCGGGGCGGCTCGCGGCGAGCAGCACGAGCCCGACGACCTGCATGCCGAGGATGTACGGTTGCGTGGTCGCCCGCGCGGTCTCCTTCGGCGTGTCGACGAGGCCCTGCCACACGACGAGAGCGGCACCAGGGAACGCGGTAAAGCCGCCGATCGCCCCGCCGATCCATCCGACCACGACGCGCGTCCGCCAGCCGCCCGGCGGTACGCGCCAGTGCCCGCGACGGAACAGCGCGAGCGCCGCGTAGGCGGACAGCAGCGCCCCGAACAGCACGACGAGGATGCCGGCAGGCAGGTGCGCGAGCAGCCACAAGCCGCAGGGGACGCCGAGCAGCCCACCGGCGAGATAGGGGCCCGGTCCCGTCGGCCACCATTGGCAGAGCGGCGCCATCTCGCGGCGTAGCTGCCGCAGCGACAACATCTGGTTCGCCGCCGACAGCACCATCAGCAGCGGCACGCCTTGCCCCGGCGGCAGCAGCGCGAGGATGGCGGCGCCGACCGCCGAGAAGCCGAATCCGGACATGCCGCTGACGAGGGCGGCCGTGGCGAGAACGGCAAGGATGGTCGCGAGCGCCGGCGCGGGCAGGTCGGGGGTGAGGGCGGACAGCATGGCGGACCTCCGGACTTGGGCACGATTGCCCTTTTGTCTGGACGTACGCAGGCTGGCGCCGGAACCGGCCGCGGCGGGAATATTCGCGTCGGCGCGATAGGCGCGGGGCTAGGCCGCGCCGCGCCGGTTGCGCAGGGCGCGCGCTTGCGCGAGCGCCGGATGGGTGGGATCGACGCTTCCAGTTAGCTGCGCGAGCGCCAGTGCGGCAGCCTCGGCGGCACGATCGGAGTCGCCGAGGTCGTTGCGCACCCGTGCCAACGCGAGCGCGGCAAGGCCGGTGTGCAACGAGCACGGCTTGGTCCCCTGCAGCGACCGCGCCAGCGTTAGCGCATCGGTGGCGTCGGTGAGCGAGGCCTCGAGCCTTCCGGCCGCCCGCTGCGCTTCGGCACGCCCCGCCAGCCCAAGCACGGTGTTGCCGACCGGGGCGCGCCTGCCGATGCCCGCCGCGAACGTCGCCGCGGCCGCTTCCGGGTCCCCTCGCAGCAGCGCAAGCCGCCCCTCGGCCAGCGCCCTTGCCGTGGCCACGTTCGGGCTGTCGGCACCGATGCCGACGTCCGTCGCGAGCCAGCGTTGCGCCTCGGCGGCGTCGCCGCGCTCGATGGCGATGGACGCGAGCCCAGTCAGCACGGACGGGACCAGGGGCGCGACGCGCAGGTCGCGCGCCAGTGCGAGCGCCGCCTCGTAACCGGCCTGTGCCTCCGCGAGCCGGCCCGAGAGCGCGAGCGCGCGCGCGCGATTGGCGATCGTATACGGCGACCTCGGCGCGTCCGGCGCGTCGGCGGCTGCCATGGCGAGCGCACGGTCGTAGATCTCGATCGCGCGCCGCGGGTCGCCCGCTCCTTCGTGGACGAGTCCCCAGTTGTTGACGAGCGCGAGCGCGTTCGCGCTGCGCTCCTGCCCGAGCGCCTGCATTCGCGCGAGCGCCTCGGCATAGTGGCGGTCGGCCTCGTCGTTGCGGCCGTTGAGGTGGCAGGCATGGCCCAGCGACGCGATGAACGACGCCTCCATGCGCGCCGACGGGCGCGGCGTCGCCCGCAGGGCGCGCAAGGCCTGCGTGGCGTGGTGCATCGCGGCGGTGGCGTCGCCTTTCATGTGCGTGAGCGAGGCGAGGTAGTGGTGGGCTTCGGCCAAGTCGTCGGGCTGCGTCGAGCGGCGCGCCACGACTTCGGCCAGCGTCGACCACGCCTCCTCGACACGGCCGCACCACCCGATCGCGAACGCGTGCTCGATGACGAGCTTGTCTCGCAGTGAAGCGTCGGTAGTGCCGCGCGCGGCGGCGAGCGCTCGTTCCATGAGCGCCACCGCCCGCGACGGATCGCCCAGGGAGTGCGAGTTCGTCGCCATCATCGACAGCACGGCGGCGCGGTGCTCGGGATTGTGCTTGAACTCGAGCTCGACCAGCGCCTCGCTGCGCGCCAGCAGCTCGCCCGCGGTGAGCGGCTGCCCGGAGCGCGCGGCCTGCGTGAGCAGGGTGTTGAGGAACACGGACACGGCCTCGTTGCGCGCGTTGAGCGCAAGGGCGCGGTCGCGCGCCTGCGCGGCCTGCCGAAACTGCCAGAGCGCCGCCGACAGCCCGGCGAGCAGCGCGAGGACGACGACGGCCGTGGCGCCGAAGCCCACCGCCGCGACGAACGCAGCCACACCCAGCGACGCGGCTGCCACCGGGACGCGATGGCGCGTGACCAGCCGCGCCGTACGGTACGCAAGCGTGTCCGGACGCGCCGAGACGGCGCGCCCGTCGAGGTGGCGGCGCCAGTCCTGCGCCAGCGCGTCGACGGTCGGATAGCGTTCGGCGGCCGATTTCTTGAGCGCCTTGTTCAGGATCGCGTCCAGGTCGCCGCGCAGCCGTTGCCGCAGCGCCGGATCGCCGGCCGCCACGCTCGCGGGCGGAGGCTGCGTGCCCGCGATCGCTTCCTCCAGTTCCGCTGCAGTCCCGCGCTTCAGCCGGTACGGCCGCGTGCCGGCCAGGAGCTCGAAGGCCACCACACCCAGCGCGTACACGTCGCTCGAGGTGCCGATCGGCTCGCCGCGAATCTGCTCGGGACTCGCGTAATCGAGCGTCAGCGCGCGCCCGGCGAAGCGCGTCAGCGCGGTCTCGCCGGCGGTCTCGCCGTCCATCAGCTTGGCAATGCCGAAGTCGAGCAGACGCACCTGGCCGTCGTCGTTGACGAGGATGTTGCCGGGCTTGAGATCGCGATGGACGACGAGCCGGCTGTGCGCGTACGCGACGGCGTCGGCGACCTGCAGCAGAAGCCGCAGCCGGCCTTCCACCGGCAGCGCGCGCCGCCCGCAGAACTCGTCGATCGGCAGTCCTTCGACGTACTCGAGCGCCATGAACGGCCGGCCGCGCGCGTCGAAGCCCGCGTCATACAGGCGCGCGATGTTCGGATGCTCGAGCGAGGCGAGGATGTCGCGTTCACGCGCGAAGCGTTCCGCGAGACCGCGCGCCCACGTGACGTGCGGCAGCTTGAGCGCGACCTTGCGCTTGACCGTGCCGTCGGAGCGCTCGGCTTGCCACACCTCGCCCATGCCGCCGTCGCCGAGGGCGCGCAACAGCCGATAGGGGCCGACCGTGTCGCCCGCCACGAACGCAGGTGCGCCGGCGGCCGCCGCGGCGCCCAGCGGCGGCGGCCGGTCAAGAAAGTCTGCGGTCCGCCGCTCCGCGTGCCGGGCGAGGAGTCTCGCCAGCGCCGGCGCGAGTGCTTGCGCGTCGGCAGGCAGGGCAGCGAGCCACCGCTCGCGCGCGGCCAAGTCGAGGTCGAGCGCCTCGTCGAGCAGCGCCGACAATCGGGCGAGGTTCTCGGGAGTCAATCTCGGCTGCGGGCGCCGGCGCGCACCGGGACGGCCACGCTTGTATGCTCCCCCCGAAGCAGCGCTGCGCGCCGCCTCCCCCCGAAAGGGGGCGCGCCTTGGGGCGGCCCGGCGGCGCTTGTATGTTCCCCCCGAAGCGGCGCTGCGCGCCGCCTCCCCCCGAAAGGGGGCGCGCCTTGGGGCGGCCCGGCGGCGCTTGTATGTTCCCCCCGAAGCGGCGCTGCGCGCCGCCTCCCCCCGAAAAGGGGCGCGCCTTGGGGCGGCCCGGCGGCGCTCATTCAAGCGCGGCGAAGAGCAACAGCCGCGCCTTCTCCCAGTCGCGGCGCACGGTGCGCTCGGACGTGCCGAGAACCTCGGCGATCTCCGCTTCGGTCATGCCGCCGAAGTAGCGCAACTCGACGACCTGTGCGAGGCGCTCGTCGGCCCTCGCGAGCACTTGCAGCGCCTCGTGTACGCGCAGCACGTCGTTCTCGGGCGAGGCGACCCCCGCCGCGATGCCGGTGTCGAGCACGACCTTGTCGGCGTCGCCGCCGCGCCGCTCGGCGAGCTGCGCGCGCGCGAAGTCGACGATCACCGAGCGCATGACGCGCGCTGCGTAAGTGAAGAAATGGTGCCGGTCCGACACCGGCAAGGCCTGCGCACCGACGAGGCGCAGGAACGACTCGTGCAGGAGCGAGGTCGTGTCGAGCAGCGTCATCGCCTGGTGCTGGCGCAGCTTCGAGCGCGCGAGGCGGCGCAGCTCGGCATACAGGAGGCCGAACGCCTCCCCGGCGGCTTGCTGGTCGCCTTGCCGAGCGGCTGCGAGCAGCTCCGTCAATTGCGCCATCGAGACCTTCGCAGGGTTGCCAGAGGCGAAAGGATACGGGATTCGCGAGGAAGGAGCGCAGAAGGACCCCGTAATGGCGCTCGCTCGCGCCAACGGCATCGCGGACGCCTCCGTCGTGACGGCAGATGCATCCAGCCGGAGCCGACCGCTCAATGCGCACGGGTCGGGCTTCGGCGCAACCGCGCGCATCGGCCTGGACGATGCGACGCTGCACGCGCCGTGGAGGGCGCATCGCATGGCGGACCGCGATCGACCGCCGCGGTGCCCGAGCGCCGTTCAGTGCTGCGCGAACGCGCGGTCGATCTCCGCGCGCAGTGCGGCGAAGTCGCGCACGACCGGGAACTGCGGGAACTCGCGCACGACGTTCTCGGGCGGATGGAACAGGATGCCGGCGTGCGCCTCGCCGAGCATCGCCGTGTCGTTGTAGCTGTCCCCGGCGGCGACCACCGTGAAGTTCAACTCCTTCAGCCGCTTCACCGCCGCGCGCTTCTGGTCCGGCATCCGCAGCCGGTAGTCGGCGATCATGCCGGTGGCGTCGACGACGAGCGAATGGCAGAACAGCGTCGGCAGCCCGAGCGCGCGCATCAGCGGCTGCGCGAATTCGTAGAATGTGTCGGACAGGATGATCACCTGGTAGTCGCCGCGCAGCGCGTCGAGGAAGGCGCGCGCCCCTTCCACCGGATCCATCGCGGCGATGACCCGCTGGATCTGCGGCAGGCCGAGGCCGCGTTCGCGCAGGATGCCGAGTCGCCCGCGCATCAGCGTGTCGTAATCGGGCTCGTCGCGCGTCGTGCGCGAAAGCTCCGGGATCCCGGCGCGGCGGGAGAATTCGATCCAGATCTCCGGGACGAGGACGCCCTCGAGGTCGAGGCAGACGATGCGCATGAAACGGACGGTGAAGTGGGTGCGTGGGGAACGCGGCAGGCGGCCGGCGTGGCGTCGAGGGACGAGCCCTGCATTCTAGCGTCGTTTCGACAAAGCCGCAGCGGCGAGCGAAGGCAAGCCGCTCGGTTGCGGGCACTGCGTGAGGCCATGCCGAAGGCGAAGACCCCGGCGAACAAGCTGGTTCGCAGGATGCGGGACGAAAGGTACTGATTGATCACAGATACTCGCTTTCGATTCCGGTTTCCATCCAGTACTGGCCAGGCCTGGCCGGATGGAGATAGACCATGACCGTATCTCCGACCTGAAATTTTCTCGACGGATTGCGCCTGAGGATTTCGCTCTTGAAGACGCTTTTCTTTCCCAGGCGCTTGTCGAAGTGCTGCGACTTTACGCGCCAGGCCGTCCGCCTTCCTCTCCTCTTGATGTCGGTTATCTCCGTCTCGATCGGCTCGCCATATCGAAGGAAGTAATCCCGCTTGCGGCTCTTACGGCCGGAAAACAAGATATACAAGACGGTGTGCAAGGTGAGGACGAGCGCCACGAATCCCATTGCTCGAACGTAAGGCGCTTTTGCTTCCGAAGCAAAGGCCAGGTAGACCGTGAAACCCCACGAGACCATGCTTGCAACGGCGAAAACCCAAGCACCCGTTCTCTTGGTCACGCCAGATCCGGTGTCCTGAGTTCCCGCCATGCGGGTAGGCGACGCGCGCCCTGTGTCCTGTCTATGCAGAACGACCAACGAGTTCGGCAAGGCCTCCGACAGCCTTATGCCGCTTCTGCTTGTCGTCGTACATTGCCGCGTCGGCTCGCTCGAGGAGCATCTCCAGAGTGGAGCCGTCCTCGGGAGCCCGTGCCACGCCCAAGCTGCACCCGACCTGCAGCGGCCGGCCCGATACGATGAAGGGGCTGTCGAACACCGCCCGCACGCGTGTCATGAGCCGCTGGGCTGCCTCCGCATCGGGCAACGGGGCGACCACCACGAACTCGTCGCCACCGAGCCGGACGACGAAGTCGTCGCTGCGCAGGTCGCCGACGAGCCGCTCACCCAGTTGGGCCAATAGCGCGTCGCCCACCTGGTGTCCGTGGGTGTCGTTGATGGGCTTGAAGCCATCGAGGTCCAGGAACAGCAGGCCGAATCCGTCGAGACTTCCTCCACGGCGGTCGTACTCGTCGGCCATGCGCAACTCGAAACCGGTGCGGTTGGCGAGCCCGGTGAGTGGGTCTCGCAACGAATGACCGGGCACGCTGGCATGCAGAGCGCTCTCCTCGATGGCATGCACCGTCCCCACGAGCAGGCCCTCGGGAGATGCCGGCAGCGTCTCGGCCCAGGCGCGGAGGCGTTCGAGATCCCGGACGAAGGGTGTGAGCACCGCATTACGCCGAGGGCGCCCATACCAATGGGCGGTGAACTCACAGCGATCCTCGCCCCTGCGTGTACACATGTTCTCCACCGTTACGCCGTCGGCATCCCATAGCGATGGTGTGGCTGCGAACACTCCGACCAGCATCCGGCACAAGAATCGGCTCTGGCCCTGCGGATTGGTGAAGACGTCGATGACGGCCCTGTCACCCTCCACGTCGGCAAGTACCGGCGTGCGCAAGTCGGTTGTGGCCTTCAGTTCGGCGATGATGGCCTCGAAGCCCGCGGCAGGATCTTCGGAGGGGCCGAGCCATCCCAACGCACGCTCACCGAGGACGCGCACGAGCTCCTCGCCCGCCCGTCTACCGATGTCCGGCTCGAAGCAGAGGCTGGATGCGGCGACCGCGGTCGCCACGATGCTGTTGAGGTCCACCCAGGTATCGGGCTCTTCGATGAACGAAAGGATCGTCGGGGCGCCCACGCGCTTTATCAAAGCGTAGAGACCCTCCTGCCCGAGGGACCGCTCGACGTAGGACGTGAGCACCGCTCCCACGATTCCGGCGACCCCACCTGAGCGCCGCGGCGTTGCTACCCGATCACCGATCACAGGTTGCCCCATGGTTTTGGCCTCGTTCATCCGCCGACCCCGCATTCGCGGCTGCTCTGATCGAAACGACCAGCATGCAATTAACGTGCCTT
>JADLEZ010000422.1 GCA_020845855.1 Burkholderiales bacterium | reverse complement strand
GGCGCGAAAGCTGGCGCTGGGTACTTCCGCAAGGTCGGCCGCGACATCGAAGTGCTGAATCCGGCGTCGGCCGCGTATGCCAAAGGCAGAGCCGAAGTCGCGCCCGAGGTGGCCGAGATCCTGAAGACCAAGTCGCCGGCGGAGAAGTTCACGAAGCTCCGTGCGAGCGCCAACCCGCAGGCGAAGTTCCTGTGGGCGATCTTCCGCGACCTCTTCCACTACAGCGCGTACCACCTCGCGGCGATTGCCGACAACGCACGCGACGTCGACCTCGCGATCCGCTGGGGATTCGGCTGGCAGCAGGGCCCGTTCGAGATCTGGCAATCCGCCGGTTGGAGCGAGGTCGCGCGCTGGGTCCGCGAAGACATCGAGGCCGGGCGCGCGCTGGCCAATGCGCCGCTGCCGGCGTGGGTGGACGGCGCCAAGGTCGGGGCCGCGCGCGGCGTGCACGCGCCGCAGGGCAGCTACGCGCCGGAGCGCGACGCGTTCGCGCCGCGCCGCGACCTGCCCGTCTATCGCCGGCAGCTCTTCCCCGACAAGCTCCTGGGCGAGGCGCCGTCCGACCGCGGGACGACTCTCTTCGAGACCGACGCGCTGCGCATGTGGCACCTGGGCGACGACGTCGGCATCGTGTCGTTCAAGACCAAGGCGAATACGATCGGCCGCGAGGTGATCGACGGGCTCATGAAGGCGGTCGACACCGCCGAGCGGCAATGCGCGGGGCTCGTGCTGTGGCAGACGAAGGAGCCGTTCTCGCTCGGCGCCAACCTGGCCGAACTCCAGCCGCTGGTCGAGGGCAGGCAGTGGAGCACCCTCGAAGGCTTCGTCGCCAGGTTCCAGAACGCGGCGATGCGCCTGCGCGCGAGCCTGGTGCCGACGGTGGCCGCGGTGCGCGGCATGGCGCTCGGCGGCTCCTGCGAGTTCATCCTGCACGCCACGCGCACGGTGGCTGCACTCGAGTCGTACATCGGCCTGCCGGAAGCGGGCGTGGGCCTGCTCCCGGCCGGTGGGGGCACCAAGGAGCTCGCCGTCCGGGCCGCGCAGGAAGGCAAGCGCGGCGCGGTCGGCAGCCAGATCGACCAACTGCCGTTCATCCGCAGCTACTTCCAGACCATCGCCACCGCGACGGTGGCCAAGAGCGCGCTCGAAGCGAAGGAGCTGGGCTTCCTGCGCGCCGCGGATGTCGTCGTGATGCACCCCCACGAGATCCTGTACGTCGCCAAGGCGCAGGCGCGCGCGCTTGCCGAAGCGGGCCATCGCCCGCCGCTGCCCGCGCGCCATGTCCCGGTCGTCGGCAAGACCGGCATCGCCACGCTGACCATGATGCTCGTCAACATGCGCGACGGCGGGTTCATCAGCGAATGGGATTTCGAGATCGGGCGGCACATCGCGCGCGTGATCTGCGGCGGCGACGTGGAGCCGGGCAGCCTGGTCGACGAAGCATGGCTCCTGAAGCTGGAGCGCGACGGGTTCCTGGCGCTGCTGCAGGACCCACGCACGCAGGCGCGCATCGCGCACACGCTCGCGACCGGCAAGCCGTTGAGGAATTAGCATGAGCAAGCAAATCCAGGATGCATACATCGTCGCTTCGACGCGCACCGCGGTCGGCAAGGCGCCTCGCGGCGCGTTCCGCTCCACCCGCCCCGACACCCTGCTCGCGCACGCGTTGCAAAGCGTGCTCGCGCAGGCGCACGCCATCGATCCGGCGCGCGTGGAGGACGTGATCGTCGGCTGCGCGATGCCTGAGTACGAGCAGGGCATGAACGTGGCGCGCATCGGCGTGCTGCTCGCCGGCTTGCCCGTGAGCGTCGCGGGGATGACCATCAACCGCTTCTGCTCGTCGGGACTGAACGCGGTGTCGATCGCGGCCGACCGCATCCGCACCGGCGAGGCGGACGTCATGATCGCCGCCGGCACCGAGAGCATGAGCATGATCCCGATGCTCGGGCGCCTCGCGCTCAACGAGGCGGTGTTCGAGCGCGGCGAGAACGTCGGCATCGCGTACGGCATGGGACTCACGGCGGAGAAGGTCGCGGCGCAATGGAAGGTGACGCGCGAGGCGCAGGACGCGTTCGCGCTCGCGTCCCATCGAAAGGCGCTCGCGGCGCAGGCGGCCGGCGAATTCGACGCCGAGGTGAGCCCGATCACTATCGAGGAGGCCGTGCCGGACCTTGCCAAAGACGAGATCGTGAAGCGCGCGAAGATCGTTGCCCGCGACGAGGGACCGCGGGCCGATACCAGCGCCGAGGGGCTTGCGAAGTTGAAGCCGGTGTTCGCGGCCAAGGGCTCGGTCACCGCCGGCAACAGCTCGCAGATGTCGGACGGCGCGGGCGCCTCGATCCTCGTTTCCGAGCGCGTGCTGCGCGAGTTGAACCTCACCCCGCTCGCGCGCTGGGTGGGCTTCGCCGTCGCCGGCGTGGCGCCCGAGATCATGGGCGTGGGGCCGATCGCCGCGATTCCCAAGGTGCTGAAGACCGCGGGCCTCGCGCAGGACCGGATCGATTGGATCGAGCTCAACGAGGCGTTCGCCGCGCAAGCGCTCGCCGTGATGGGCGACCTCCACCTCGACCCCGCGAAGGTGAATCCGCTAGGGGGCGCGATCGCGCTCGGCCATCCGTTGGGGGCGACCGGCGCGATCCGCACCGCCACCATCACCCACGGCCTGCGCCGGCGCAAGCAGAAGTACGGCATGGTGACGATGTGCGTCGGCACCGGCATGGGGGCAGCCGGGATCTTCGAATCCGTCTAAGGAGACACGACACATGCGCTACGTGGCATCGATGCTGTTCGCGCTCGCGCTCGCCGCGGGGGCGCAGGCCGCCGAGGTGGGCGGCGTGAAGCTCGCGGACAAGGTGAGCGTCGGCGGGCAGGATCTCGTGCTCAACGGCGCCGGGATCCGAACCAAGGTGATCTTCAAGGTATACGTGGGCAGCTTGTACGTGCCCGCCAAAGCCGCCACCGCCGCCGCCGTGTATGCCAAGGGCCCGCGCCGGGTCCAGCTCAACATGCTGCGCGACGTCGGCGGCGAAGACATGATGGAGGCGTTGAGCGACGGCATCAGCCAAAGCAACAGCGCCGCGGAGGCCGCCGCCGTCAAGGCGCAGTCGGGTGAGCTTGCCGCGATCCTGAAGTCGATCGGAAGCCTCAAGGAAGGCAATGTGCTCACCTTCGACTACGTCGACGGCGGCACGCGCGTGGGCCTGAACGGCCAGGCCAAGGGGACGATCGCCGGCGAGGCGTTCAACAAGGCGCTGACCAACGTCTGGATCGGCGACAAGCCGGCGCAGGACGACTTGAAGAAGGCGATGCTTGGCGGGTGAGCGCCGCGGGGCCGTGGATTTCTGGCCGTCGTGCGGCTATCGCCTGCTGACGGTGGGCAGTGACAACCGGCTGACCGTCACCGACGATTTTCTCCGCAACCACCTTCTGCGGCCCGAGCTCGCCCCGGTGCGCGAGTCGGGTCCGCGCGAGCTCGCGCTGCACGAGTCGCTGCTCGCCAATCCGCGGCGGGGGGTGACGGATGCCGAGGTGGCCGCACTCGAGGACCCGGACGCGCGCGACAACTACGCGATCTGGCTGCGCTTTCGCGGGCGGCTCACAGCGGCGCCGTCGGTGGAGGCGGCGTATGCGGCCCTGTTCAGGGGCGACGGCGTCGACGTGCCGCCCTTGTTCGTCGCGGAGCTCACGCAGGTGCTCCTTCGGCACGTGCTCGGCGAGCGCGCGCAGCCCATGGAGGCGCGCGCGGCGGAGATGCTGTTCCGGCCGCAGCGCATCGCGGCGATGCCGGACGGCGCGGTGATGGCGGCCGACGATGCCACCGTCGAGCTCCTCGCGACCACCGGCGGGTTCGGCTCGCTGGGCGAGCTCCTGGCGCAGAACCGCACGCCATCGCGCTCGATCGAGCTCGACGTGCTCGACGCCGGCACCGCCGACCAGTACTGGGAGCGCGACGAGCGCCACGATTTCTCGGTGAGCCTCAACCGCGGACGGCCCGCGCTCGACGCGCTCTGCCGCGTGCTCGAGAAGTGGATCCGGCACTTCCTGGGTGTGGAGGTCGCGGTGAAGCACGAGCGCGCGATCGACGACGAGCATTGGGTATGGCACGTGGGGCTCGACGCGGAAGCCTCCGCGCTCCTCAACGACCTGTACAACGAGGTCGAGATCGACGAGGCGCGAATGGCGCGCCTGCTGTGCCTGTTCCGCCTCGACTTCGCCGACCCGGCGGACATGCGCCCGGCGCTCGCCGGTCGCCCGGTGTATCTTGCGATGGCGATGAACCCGGACAACGTCCTGAAGCTCAAACCCCAGAACCTGCTGCTCAATCTGCCGTTGGCGCGACCACAATGACTATCGACCGTTTCTCCCGGCTCGCGGGGATCCTGCTGGCGCTCGCGGCGCCGGCCGGGTTCACCCAGCCGGCCAGCCCGCCCCTCACCGTCGACTCGCTGTCCTGGCTTTCGGGTTGCTTCGCGGGCACGGTCAACCAGCGCGACTTCCGCGAGCAATGGATGCCGCTGCGCGGCGGTGTGCTGCTCGGGATCGGGTCGACCGTCTTCCAGGACAAGCTGCAGAACTACGAGTACCTGCGCATCGAGCCGCGTCCGGACGGTGTCTTCTACGTGGCCCTGCCCTCGGGGCAGAAGGAAGCGGCGTTCAAGCTGACCGCGGCGGTGGCGACCGACGACGGCGCGACCACCTTCACGTTCACCAATCCCGAGCACGACTTTCCCCAGTTCATCCATTATCGGCGCGGCACCGAAGGCTGGCTGTACGCGACGGTCGAGGGCAAGCTCAAGGGCGAGGAGCGCAAGGTGATCTACCCCATGCGCCGCATCGACTGCGAGAGCGGGGAGTTGATTCACAAATGAGCGCCGCCGGGTCACCCCAAGGCGCTCGCCCTCCGGGGGGAGGCGGCGCGCAAGCGCCGCTTCGGGGGGATCATACAAGCGCTCTCGACAACTTCGAGCGCATGCTGGCGAGCGGCAAGGACGGCGCGCTGCTGCGCTTTTCCCTCGGCAGCGAGCACCTGAAGGCGGGCCATCCCGACACCGCCGTCACCCACTTGCGCAAGGCGGTCGAGCTCGATCCCCGGTACACCGCCGCGTGGAAAGCACTCGGGCGCGCGCTGGCGGAGAGCGGGCAGCCGGACGCGGCGCTCGCCGCCTATCGGCAGGGCATCGCGGTCGCGGAACAGCGCGGCGACAAGCAGGCGGGCAAGGAGATGACGGTGTTCGCCCGGCGGATCGAAAGAGCCGCTAAGTAGCCGCACGTACCGCGGCCACGCCTTGATTGGCCAGTGCATCGGCGCGCAGGTTTCCTTCGTCGCCGGCATGCCCCTTCACCCAGTGCCAGGTAACGCGGTGGCGGGCGACGGCGTCGGAGAGCTCGCGCCAGAGGTCGGCGTTCTTGACGGGCTTCCTGTCCGCGGTCTTCCAGCCGTTGTGCTTCCAGCCGTGGATCCAGCTCTCGATCCCGTTCTTCACGTACTGCGAGTCAGTGAACAGATCCACTTCAGACGGGCGCCTGAGCGATTCGAGCGCGCGGATGACGGCGGTGAGCTCCATGCGGTTGTTGGTGGTGTGCGCCTCGCCGCCGTATAGCTCTTTTTCGTGCGCGCCTGCGCGCAGCAGCGCGCCCCAGCCGCCCACACCGGGATTGCCCTTGCAGGCCCCGTCCGTATGGATCGTAACTCTCAACGCTGGAAATGCTCGGAGGTCGTCACGGTCGGCGTGGTGAGGCCTTCACCCACCGGCGCCACCGCCTGGTTGCGCCGCTCGCGCCGCTGCCACGCGGGCGTCAACACCCGCATGCCGAGGACGCGCTTGGTGGCGCGCAGGTAGTACACGCCGCCGGCGATGGGCCACCAGCGGTCGCCGCTTGTTTCGAAGAAGCCGAAGCGGTGCAGCCACTTCTCGTTGCGGAACGGCGGCGCATACGCATCGAGGCGCCCGCCGACGACCTCGAAGCCCAGCAGCGTGAGCCAGTCCTTGACGCGGTAGAGGTGGATGAAGCTGCCGTTCCACGGCGGTGTCTGGCCGCGCCCGAAGTAACGCTTGGCGCCGTACAGCGAGAACGGGTTGAAGCCGGCGATCACGATCTGCCCTTCCGGCCGGATTACCCGGTAGGCTTCGCGCAGCATGAGGTGCGGGTCGTCGGTGAACTCGAGCGCGTGCGGCAGCACGATGAGGTCCACCGCGCTCTCCGCGAACGGCAGGTCGTGCGGATCGGCGATGATGTCCGCCGGCGGGTCGTAGTCCAGCGTCCAGTGCTGCGGAATGCGGCTTTGCGCGAGGAATGGGCATTCCGGCAGCCCGATCTGCAGCGCGTGGAAGCCGAAGATGTCGGCCACCGTCTGGTCGAAATACGCCTGCTCACGGGCGAGGAGGTATTGCCCGAGCGGTGTCGCGAACCAGTCCGCAAGCGAGGTCGACACCCTCGCACCCGGCCTCGAAGATGCATCCATGCCTTCGATTATCCGCATCCCCGCAGCGGCGGACAACTGCGCGGCGGGTTGACGCCCCCTCCCCGCGGGGCCTACCATGCCCCCCATTTGCCCGGAACAGCGCTCCTTCGAGCGGCAAAGGACGGGGAGGGACTGCCTTGGGACATTCGAATTGCGTCTGCACCCGACACTGATCGTCGCGGCGAGCGCGCTCGCCGGCGCCTGCGCGACGGCCCCGGCGCCGCACGTGGAACTCATCGATCCGCCCCCGCCGGTCGTCATTGCTCCCCAGCCCCCGCCGCTTATCCTCGAGTTCATCCGACCCCAGCCGCCGGCGCCGTTCCCGGCGGCCGCGATGGCGGATCTGGAGTCGCTGCCCGCACCGGGCTATGACTTGTGGGAGCGCATCGTCGAGGGTTACGAGATTCCGGACCTCGACGGCGCGCTGGTCGAAAAATGGGAGCAGTGGTACGCCTCGCGGCCCGACTACGTGGCGCGCATGGTGGAGCGCAGCCGCCGTTACCTGTACCACATCGTGACCGAGGTCAGCGAACGCAGGATGCCGACGGAGATCGCGCTCCTGCCGATGATCGAGAGCGCGTACAACCCGACTGCGCTGTCCACGGCGCGCGCAGCCGGCATCTGGCAGTTCATTCCCTCGACCGGCAAGCACTACGGCCTTACCCAGAACTTCTGGGTCGACTCGCGCCGCGACGTGGTCGCCGCGACCGACAAGGCGCTCGAGTACTTGCGCAAGCTCCACGACGACTTCGGGGATTGGCAACTCGCGCTCGCCGGCTACAACTGGGGCGAGGGGAACGTCGCCAAAGCAGTCGCGCGCAACAAGGCGAAGGGGCTTTCGACGAACTACGAGAGCCTCAAGATGCCGGACGAGACGCGCAACTACCTGCCCAAGCTGCAGGCGGTGAAGAACATCGTGCGCGATCCGGAGAAGTACGGCCTCGTGCTCGCGGACATTCCCGACGCGCCGTATTTCACGGTGGTGAAGACGACCAAGAAGATGGACACCAAGCGCGCGGCGGAGATCGCCGAGCTCTCGCTCGAGGATTTCGTGGCGCTCAACCCGCAGCACAACCGGCCGGTGATCGCCGGCGCCGACGAGCAATCGATCCTGCTGCCGATCGACAATGCCGAGATCTTCGCGGCCAAGCTCGAGCTCACCGACCAGCCGCTCGTCTCGTGGCAGGCGTATCGGGTGAAGGCCAACGAAACGCTGCCGCAGGTCGCCACCCGCTACGGCATGTCGGTGGAGACGCTGCGGGCGGTGAACGGCATCGGCGCGCGTTCGCGCGTGCCAGTCGGGCACACCCTGCTCGTCCCGTCGCAGCGGGCGTCCGAGGAGGCCGAGGAGACGCTTACGAAGGCGGTGTTCACCACCGTGCCCGCGGGCCGAACCTTCTATTACACCGTCCGGCGCGGCGACACCCTGAACCGCGTGGCGGCGCGCTATGGGGTGACGTCCGCGGAGTTGAAGTCGTGGAACGGGCTGCACGGCGACACCCTTGGCGCAGGGCAGCGGTTGCGCGTGACGAGCGACGTGGTGCCGATGGCCAAGTCCAGTGGGCGAGCCAAGCGCGCGGTCGCGACTAAGGGTGCCTCCAAGGCGAAGCCGACGGCTTCGAAGCCCGCGCCGAAATCGCCGCCGACCGCGCGCGTGAAAGGCCAATTCGGCGGCTGATGCCCCGCAAAAACCGGTCTGCAAGAAGGCAGTCTGCCCGCACGCCCGCGCTACCGATCGGGGCGACGCGAGCAGCGAGGCCCGAAGGGCGGCGAGCAATTGCGAGTCGGCGCCGCGAGGCGACACTTCAGTGCCTCGCTCCCGTTGAGGGTCCAAGGAGCCGAGGGGCGCCCCAAGCCGACCGTGCT
>JADLEZ010000421.1 GCA_020845855.1 Burkholderiales bacterium | reverse complement strand
TGGAACTTTGTCAAATCGCCTCTAGTTTGAATAATTATTGACAAATACATCTACAATATACTTTTTCATAATTGTCGAAACAACTACGGTTCGTATCGTGGACGGGCGGTAGCCGGCTACGCGCTACAGCGGGAAGAACGATGACTTCGGCCGCCCGGCGAACCGAGCCGCGTCAATCGCTCGATCAGCCGATGCGCGGCGTCGGTAGAGACGGGCAGCGGGGGATAGAAAACAATTTCCTAACGGGCCTGAACCACAGGGTCAGTCGTCGCAGATGCGGTGACTGCGAACTGTGGGCATTCTAAGGCGACGGCCCGGAAGCGGGTACGGCTGTTCTCTGCGTGAGCGCGATCGCGAGTTCCGTCGCGGCGACGAGGCTGCCCACGTCGGCGGTCCTCGCGCGCTCGGCGTCCGCGGCGAGGTCCAACGCCGTGCCGTGGTCCACCGACGTACGCACGAACGGCAGGCCGAGCGTCACGTTGACGCCGTGCCCGAAGCTCGCCGCCTTCAGCACCGGCAGGCCCTGGTCGTGGTACATGGCGACGATCGCGTCGTACCGGCGCGCGTGCTCGGGCACGAACACCGTGTCGGCGGGCAACGGGCCGGACCATTGCGCGTCGAGTGTCGCGTGCGCGACCGCGGGGGCGATGACGTCGATCTCCTCGTGTCCGAGATGGCCACCTTCGCCCGCGTGCGGGTTGAGCCCGCACACCGCGATGCGCGGCGAGGCGATGCCGAAGTCGTCGCGCAACGCGCGCGCCACGATCGCGAGCGTGGCGTCCACCGCGTCGCGCGTAATCGCGGCCGGCACGTCCGCGAGCGCCAGGTGGGTGGTCACCAGCGCCACCCGCAGCGGCACGTCGGGCGCGCCGCCTACCAGCATCATCACCACGCGCGGCGTGTGGGTGCGCGCGGCGAGGTACTCGGTGTGCCCGAGGAAAGGAATCCCAGCGTCCATCATTACGCTCTTTTGCACCGGCGCGGTGACCAGCGCCGCGAACGCGCCGGTGGCGCACGCGTCGGCCGCGTTCTGCAGCGTCCGCAGCACGGACGACGCGTTGGTGGGATCGGGGTGGCCCGGCCGCACGGGCGCCGCGACCGGGTGGTGCCAGACTTCGACCACGCCGCCCGCGGGCGCGAACGCGAGCGGGTCGTACTCGGCGTAGCGCGGCGCAAGGCCGATGCGCTGCGCGCGCTCGCCGAGCAGGGCCAAGTCACCGACGAACACGAGGCGCGCGGCGAACGGGTGCTCCGCGTGACGCACCGCAAGCATGGCGCAAAGCTCCGGACCGATGCCCGCGGGCTCGCCCACGGTGATCGCCAGCGCGGGCCTTTCCATGATCGCCTACAGGGCCGTAACCGGATGGCCGGCGGCATCGCCCCAGAGCTCGACCTTGACGCCGGGTGCCACACGGATCGTGGACGCGGCGTCCGGCTGCGCTTCGATGCGCGCCTGCGGCAGCGCGAGCTGGGTTGTGGGCTTGCCGAACACCCACAGGAGCTCGACGGGGCGCTGCGCGTCGATCTCGCCCGTGTGCTGCACCGCGCGTCCGAGCGGCAGCGCATGGCCCTCGCGCGCGAATATCGGGAACTGGTCGAGCTTCGCGCGGTAACGCACGACCTGGCGGCCGGCGATGCGTTGCCGCGTGTTGAGATCGAACCAGCCGCCGGGCGGTAGCGCGATGTCGGCCTCGCCGCCGGTGCGCACGATCGGCGCCACCAGTAGCGAGTCGCCGCACATGAACTGCGTCTCGTAACCGCGCACGAGCGGATTGTCGGGGAACGCGAGCGGCATCGCGCGCATCACCGGCATGCCGGTCGCGCACGCGGTGGCGATCACCGTTTCGAGGTAGGGAATGAGGCGATAGCGGAACGTGAGCCACTTGCGGCACACCGCCTCGATTTCCGGGCCGAACGCCCAGGGCTCCCGCTCGCCGATGCCGTGCACGCGGATGTGCGAGGCGAACACCGTCGCCTGCAGCCAGCGCACGTACAGCTCGGGCGTGGGCTGGCTGGACCCGTAGAAGCCGCCGATGTCGCTGCTGTGGTACGGGTTGCCGCTCATGCCCCAGGACAGGCCGCCGCGGATCGACGCGGCAAGCCCTTCCCAATCGCTTTGCGGGTCACCGCCCCATCCCAGCGGGTAGCGCTGGCTGCCGATCCAGGCCGCGCGGCTCCATACGATCGGCGGGCCCGCGTCCTTCTTCTGGAACTTGGCGGTCGCCTCGTACACGCAGCGGTTGTACAGGAGCGGGTACACGTTGTGCAGCCGCCGCCCCCAATCGCTGCTGTAAGCCACCGCGTCGTCGGGGACGTGCTCGCCGAAGTCGCTCTTGATGACGTCCACGCCGTCCGCGAACAGCTCCTCGTGCCGGTCGCGCCACCACGCGAACGCGTCCGGGTTGCTGAAGTCGACGATGCCGCTTTCCGGCAGCGGTGTCAGCACGTTGCCGAACGGGCTCGTCGCGGCGTTGGTGTCGAAGCTGAACACATACGGCTCGCCGGCCGCGGTGGTGAGGAGGTAGCCGAGTTGCGCGAGCTCGCGGAACAGGCGCGCGTGCACCGACACGTACGGATACTCCCACACGCATACGCGCAGGTTGCGCGCGTGGATCGCGTCGAGCGTGCCGCGCGGGTCGGCAAAGCGGTCCGGGTCCCACTCGAAGTTGAAGCGGGTCCGCACCTGCCACGCGGCGCGGCCGTCGAGGGTCAGCACGTCGCAGGGGATCTTGTGCTCGCGCAGCTTCTGCGCGACCTCGATCGCCTGCGCGGGCGTCTCGTAGTACGCGCGCGACACCCAAAGCCCGAGACTCCAACGCGGCACCGGCGCCGGGCGGCCGGTCAGCGCCGTGTAGGCGTCGAGGATGCCGGCAGGAGTGTCGGCGGCGAAGAAGACGAGGTCGAGCGCCTCGTCGTCGACCACGACCGCGTAGCTGCGGTGCGACCAGTCCGGATGACCCACACCGTGGGTGACCATCCCCGGCGTGTGCACGAGCACGCCCCACGCCCCGGCGCCGTTGCCCGGGCTCCAGGCGAACGGCGTGTTCTTGTAGGCGAGTCCGGTGTTCACGCCGAGCGCGTCCTCGACCTGCGAGTGAATGAGCTGGCCGCGCTTGTCGAGCGTGCCGAACTTCTCGCCGAGACCGTACACGCCGGCGCCGGAGTCGAGCGCCAGCGCGGCGGTCCACAGCCCGCCACGCGGCGCGCGGCCGAACGTGGGCAGCCGGGTCCAGCCGCGGAAGTGCTCGTCGGTGATCGAGGTCAGTATCGGCACGCCCTGCCACGACAAGCGCATGCGCAGCGGCGTGCCGCCCAGTTCGAGTGTGGCGTCGCCCTGGGTGAACGTCCACAGGCGCGGCCCCGGCTGGTCCGTCGTGCAGGCACGCGGGCGCCCGGTGAGAAGGCCGTAATCGGGGCGCGTGTTGGGGCCGAGGCGCACCCGGAACGCGCCGGGGTACGCGGTGACTTCCAGCATGTCGCCGGTCGACGTCGCGAACGACGCGCCGGTGCTGGTCGCGCCGAGGCTGCCCTCGATCTCGAGGCGCAGGTAGGCGGCGGGGTCCAGAAACATATAAACCTATCTCAGAATGCAGCAAATGCGGCCCGAGCGCAAACCGAAGGCTGTCTGCTCGCACGAGCGCGCTACTGAACGGCGCGAAGCGCATATGATCGGCGCGCTTCCATGGGTTTATTGCGCGGAAAGCGCACGGCCGCTCCGAAGCTTTCCGCGCTGACATCACCGGGCGCAAATCGGTCAGCCCGCCGCAAAGCGGCTGCGGCCAAGCGATTTGCGCACGACGACTATCCCGCGAACGCGGGCTCGGGAAGTCCGGGGACGTCCACCTTCATCGC
>JADLEZ010000420.1 GCA_020845855.1 Burkholderiales bacterium | reverse complement strand
GCGGCGCCGATCGCGCGCAAGGTGCTCGACTACTACCTCCTCGGCAAGGCCGAGCCGGGCCCGGCCATCACCGCCCCGGCGCGCGAAGGGGAGGACGAGGGTGACTAGGCGTGTTCGTCTGCAAATTACGTGTCCGCGGTCGCTTCGCCTCGGCTCCTCGTACCGACCTGCCGTACCGCCACGGCAGCGGGTCGCCTCGCGGCGCCGACTCGCGTTTGCTCGCCGCCCTTCGGGCCTCGCCGCTCGCGTCGCCCCGGCTGCAATTTGCGCCCGGTGATGTCAGCGCGGAAAGCTTCGGGCGGCCGGTCGCTTTCCGCGCGGCAAATGCAACGAAGCGCGTCGATCACAGCGCGCTGCGCGCGCCGTTCAGTAACGCGCGCGTGCAGCCCGCCAGCCTTCGGCGTGCGTAACGCCGTACGCTCGAAATGACTAATACGATGCCGTGGGCGGAGGTGATCGGCCGGGCGTGGGAAGTCCTCACGCGCCGGATCGACAACTTCCTCTTCGGCTGCGCGCTCGCGCTGGTGGGGGTGGGCATGGTGACGCTGTTCTCGGCGGCGGACCAGAGCATCGCGCGCGTGACCAGCCAGCTCCTGTCGTTCGGCTTCGCGCTCGTGCTGATGTGGGTCGTCGCCAACGTCCCGCCGATGACGCTCGCGCGGGTCGCGCTGCCGCTGTACATCGTGGCGGTGGCCCTGCTGATCGGCGTCGCGTTGTTCGGCGTCGTGGTCAACGGCTCGCGGCGGTGGCTGAACCTCGGGATCGTGCGCATCCAGCCCTCGGAGCTCATGAAGATCGCGCTGCCGCTGATGCTCGCCTGGTACTTCCAGAAGTTCGAGGGCCGCATCCGCTGGCCGGATTTCGCGATCGCCGCGGTGCTGATCGTGGTTCCCGTGTACCTCGTCAAGCGCCAGCCCGACCTCGGCACGGCGCTGCTCATCGCGGCGTCGGGCTTCTACGTGCTGTTCCTCGCGGGGCTGTCGTGGAAGGTGATCGTCGGCCTCCTGATGAGCGCCGCCGTGGCCGCGCCGTTCCTGTTCAGCCACCTCCACGGCTACCAGCGCGACCGGGTGCTGTCGTTCATCGATCCCTCCCGCGATCCGCTGGGCGCGGGCTACCACTCCACCCAGGCGTCGATCGCGATCGGCTCCGGCGGCGTGATCGGCAAAGGCTGGCTCAACGGCACGCAGACGCATCTCGACTTCCTGCCCGAGCGCCACACCGACTTCATCTTCGCCGTGTTCGGCGAGGAGTTCGGCCTCATCGGCAACGGGATCCTGCTCCTGCTGTACATCCTGCTGATCGGGCGCGCGATGGTGATCACCGCGAACGCGTCCACGCTCTTCGCGCGCCTTCTCGCGGGTACGGTGACGCTCATGTTCTTCACCTACGTGTTCGTGAACATGGGCATGGTGAGCGGCCTGCTGCCGGTGGTCGGCGTGCCGTTGCCGCTGGTGTCCTACGGCGGCACCGCGATGGTGTCGCTGTTCATCGGGCTCGGGATCCTGATGAGCGTGCAGGCACACCGCAAACTCGTAAACACGTAGGCAAATTTCGCGAAGACTTCCAACGCGAAATTTGCCTCCGGGAATGTCACCGCGGAAAGCTCGGGAGCGGCCCTTCGCTTTCCGCGCGTCAACGGCAGGAAGTGCGCCGATCGCCGCCGCTACGCGGCTCGCTCGGTAGCGCGCCGACGGCAGCGGCGCCGCCACGCCCACGCGTACACGAGCACGTTCAGCACCACTACCGCGATCCCGAGGGCCATCTGGATCCCCGGCGTGAGTCCCGCGGGGTAGATCACCGGCACGAGGTAGCGGTCGATGAACCCGCCCGCGTAGCCCGCCTCGCCGGCGCGCGCGCGAAAGGCGTTTTCGAGCGGCGTCAGCGGACAGATGGCGCCGGTGAACTCGAGCCATGCGACCCACGCCACCGCCGGCACGTGCAGCCAGGCCCAGCGCAGATTGCGCACGACGAGCAATGCCCCCAGCACGACGAACAGGATGAACGCGAAGTGCAGGGCGACCGTGGCCTCGGCCAGCCAGCGATACGCCATCCGCTAGCTAGCGCTTCTTCTTCCCGCGCTTCGCCGGCTGCTTCGGATCCGGCAACGGCTGCGTCGCGTCGAGGTCGGACCTGTAGTCACCGATGATCGACTTGGCGGGGCACACCTTGACGATCGGGCACTTGCGGCAGCCGACGGCAATCGCGACGGGACAGACGACCATGGGGTGCCTCCTGCGCCTAGTGCGCGGAAATCGCGCCCGCGGCCGGCCACTCGCTGTCGCCGACGCGCGTGAGCTTCATCTCGAAAAAGCGCACCGGATCCCTGCCGGACACGATGCGGTCGCCGACCTCGGTCCACGTCCCGTCCTTCACCACCGCGGTGTAGCGAATGGTGGTCGGGCCGGCGGGGATCTCCCAGGTAAAGCCGTCGCTCGTGCGAACGACGGGAAAGTCGCCGGACATGCCCATCGCGTACGAGCGCATCGAGTACGACTTCGACGCGACATTGTAGGAAATGATGCCGAGCGCGTTGAACGACGTGCGGCCGTCGGGCTCGTAGCCGCGGCCCTCGATCACCTTGAGCGTGCCGTCCAGCAATGGTCCGATCCGCTCGGTTTGCGTGATCGCGTGCTTGTCGCCGGACGGGCGCACCGTCGTCGCGGTGCCGCGCCACACGCCGTCCATGAACCCGAACGCGGCCATCGCCTCGCGTTGCGCGGCCAGCAGCGCCGCGGGATCGGGGCGCTGCTGCGCTGCCGCGGGGAGCGTGCAAGCGAGGGCGGCGATGCCAAGCCAACGTACAAAGTTCATTCGAAAGGTCTCCCGGCGACCGGTTGACCGAAGAATACCCCTGAGGACACCCACGCGGAAAGTCCGCGGCCGGCCCCCCAGGGCTTGCCCTTGGGTGCTAAAGTAGCCGTTCGGCGCCAGCCCGCCGCCGGAAAGCCGCAATCCCATGAGCTTCGTCTGGCCGCAGTACCTGTGGCTCTTGCTGATCGTACCGGTCCTCGTCGCCGCGTACATCGCCGTGCTGCGCAGGAAGAAGGCGGCGCTGCGCTACGCCAACGTCGGCATGGTCAAGCAGGCGATCGGCCCCGCGCAGCGCTTCCGACGCCACGTCCCGCCGCTACTGTTCCTGCTCGCCCTGATCGGCGCGCTGCTGGCGGTCGCCCGCCCGAGCGCGCTCGTCACGCTGCCCACCGACGCGCGCACCGTGATCATGGCGATGGACGTGTCGCTGTCGATGCGCGCCACCGACGTCGACCCCAACCGCATCATCGCCGCGCAGAACGCGGCGAAGCATTTCGTGCAGGACCTGCCGCAGGACATCCGCGCCGGCATCGTGACCTTCGCCGGCACCGCGCTCCTGGTCCAGCCGCCCACGCAGAACCGCGAGGACCTCGTCGCCGCCATCGACCGCTTCCAGCTGCAGCGGCACACCGCGATCGGCAGCGGCATGCTGGTGGCGCTCGCGACCCTCTTTCCGGACGACGGCATCGACGTCGAGCAGGCGTTGTTCGGCTACGGGTGGGGCTCGCGGGAGACCGCGCGCAAGAAGGACGACAAGCCGGTGAAGGAGAAGAAGCCGCCGAAGGAAGTCAAGCCGGTGCCGCCGGGGTCGCACAAGTCGGCCGCGATCGTCCTGCTCACCGACGGGCGGCGCACCATGGGGCCCGACCCGATGGACGTGGCGCGCATGGCCGCCAGCCGCGGCGTGCGCATCTTCACCGTCGGCTTCGGCTCCGCGAGCGGGGGCTCGGTGGACATCGACGGGATGTCGATCTACATGCGATTCGACGAGGAGACGCTGAAGCAGATCGCAGGCCTCACGCAGGCGGAGTACTTCCACGCCAAGGACGCGGACAGCCTCAAGAAGGTGTACGAAAGCCTCAACAAGACGTTCGCGCTGGAGCGCAAGCAAACCGAGATCAGCGCGCTGTTCGCGGCCGCGGCGGCGCTGCTGGCGGTGGTGTCCGCGGTGCTGTCGCTCTTGTGGTTCAACCGCCTGTTGTAGCCATTCACCGCGAACGTCAATACCTCGACCATTTCTGCAGGAAGAGGCAGAACGCGGCGGCGCCGACCCAGCCAAGGCCGATGAACGGCATCTGGGAAATGAACGCCCAGATCACGGCGTTGATCAGGCACAGGGTTACCGCGAACAGGCATACGAATATGTTGGTCATGAAATCGCCGGGCGGTGCGAAGGCCGGCCGGCGGGGCAAAGGCCATTGTAGAGGTACTGCGCTTGCGGCATCAACGAATGGCCCCTTTCGTGTCATCCCGAGCGAAGCGAGGGATCCGTAGTTCGTAGGAAGCAGATCCCTCGGCGCATGCGCCTCGGGATGACACAGGACGGATGGTGTAGGTCTCGCTCCCCGGTCGCCCAACCGGCTTTCGGCCGCGCAGACTCCTAGCCGAGCTCGATCTCGCCGTCGAACGATTCGCGGACGCCCAGACTCGGGATCTCCAGGGTCATCTTCACCGGAAAGCTTTCGCCGCCCTTCGCCCTGCCGGCGGCCACCGCCGCCGCCACCGCGCGCTCGATCTCGCGCTGCGAATGAATGCCGACCATCTTCAGGAACTTGCGAATGCTCAGGTTGAAGGTTTCCTCGTTCATGCTGTCTGCTCCTCGCCGTGCCGACCCGTAATTGTAGGGCGGACTCGATCTCGCCGCGATAGCCACGCGGGCTTGAAAGAGCGACCCAATCGGCTAGTACGCGAGGTCGGCGAGGTCCGACTCGCACCACTGCCGCTCGCCCTCCGCGACGCGGTCGAACCACGCCATCGCTTCCTCGCGCATGTCGGCGTAGTCGATGTGGCGCTCTGCCTGGCGCAGCGCGCTGGCGAGCACCGCGTACGCGAAGAACCGCTCGAACGCGGGAGCCTCGTTGGCGAGGCAGACCTTGACGCATTGCACGCCGGTCTCGACCGCCTCCTCGGCCATCTTCGCGGCGAGCAGGCTGCGCGTGAGCCGGTACAGTGCGCGCTCCTCCTCGATCCAGGTCCCGGCGAGGCGCCAGAACGTGAGCGCGCCGCGCGCCGCGGCGATCATGCCTTCGGTTTGTGCCTGGTCGCGCTCCCCCACTGCCTCCAGCGCCTCGGCGAGATTGTTGCCGCCGATGGCGAGCGTGCGAAACGCGGACGAGCCCTTGGGCAGGCCGCTTGCGAGTTGCACCGCTTGGCCGTAGGCCTCCAGTGCGCGGCCGAGGTCCTTGCGGCCGGTGAACGCCGCCGCCGCGGTGGCCAGCACCGCCGCGCGGTCCTCGTTGCCCAATTGCCGCAACGCGCGCGGATCGCCACCCGCGTAGCGTAGCGTGGCGAGACTGCGGGTGACCACGACACCCGCCTCCGCCGTGTAGCCGTCGACGTTGCGCAGCGGGTCCAGGAGCGCTATGCCGCGCGCCCACTCACCCAGGTGCTCGCCGTAGACGTGCGTCACGATGCGCGCGAACGCGGCGATGTCCTCGGGCGCGGCCACCATCGGCAACGCCGCGGCGAGCCGGTCGGCGACGTCCTGCGCGTGGTCCGCGTGGTCGTTCCAGCACTGTTCGATGAATTCGAGAAAGCTCATTGTTGCTCGTTCCGTCGCCCGTGTCACGTTGTTGCGCACAGCGCGTAGAGTGCCGCCATCGCAATTCCTCCACGGATGCAAGACGCGCGCCAACGCGAGAGCGAAATCGGTCTGCTGCGTGTCGCTTACGAGCGTGCGCCGGCTCGAAGTTGAACAGGATGCGGATGTTGCGGCACACGTCAAAGGCCCTCGACGATGCGCAGGTCGCGCACGACGCCGTTGCCGAGCGCGCGCAGCGCCTCCTGGTAGGCCGGGCTGTCGTGCGCCGCGAGCGCCTGCGCGAGGCTGTCGAACTCGATCAGCACCGTGCGTTCCTTCACCCCCGATTCGTACGCGGCCGCCGCCGTGGCGCGCGCGAGCGTGCGCCCGCCGGCCGCTTGCAACGCGGGAACTGCGAGCTTTGCATAGGCCGTCAGCGCAATGGGGTCGCTGATCGATCGGTACGCCGAAATCCAGTAGGCCTTGGGCATGCGGTCACCTGTTGTCATGGAAAAAGACGGAGCATCAGCCTAGCACCGAATCGTGGCGCAAGGGCGCGGCGGCGAGCTCTGCCGCTTGTGCGCGGATGGCGGTCTTCTGCGCGCCGCGCTCCTTTTTCCAGAAGCGGCGGCGCAGGCGCGGACGCAGGTGCTGCGCCCATTCGCCGGTCACGCTGATCTGTCCGATGCGCTTGTGGGCCATGAGGGGCCGGATTCTACGGAATCGGCGATGGGTCCGACAAGTCGTCGGGTGTCGCGTACCACTGGATGTTGCGCAGGCTGCGCTCGCTTCGCAGCACGGACGCGATGGCCTTGACGAGCTTGGTGAGCTCCTTCTCCTCCGACTTGCCGCGCAGACGCGCGAGCGACCCCAGCACCGGCGGGCAGCATACTTCCCACGTCTTGCCGTCGTCGAAGTCGAACGCGGCCATGATCTCGTACTCGTACTCGCCCGAGCGCACGTTCACGAGGTGCGCATAGTCGATGTCCGCCACCG
>JADLEZ010000419.1 GCA_020845855.1 Burkholderiales bacterium | reverse complement strand
CGCGGTCGGTGACCTGCTGCTCGACCTCGTGCGCGGTCGCGCCGGGCCAGTTGGTCTTCACCACCATCACCTTGAAGGTGAACGGCGGGTCCTCCGACTGCCCGAGGCGCTGGTAGGCGACCACGCCCGCGACCGCGAACACCAGGATGAAGAACAGCACCAGCGGGCGGTTGCTCAACGCCCATTCGGAAAGGTTGAAGCGGGCACCCCTCACCCCGGCCCTCTCCCCGCCTGCGGGGAGAGGGTGCCCGACAGGGCGGGTGAGGGGTTTCATCCTTAGCTCCGCGCGACGGAGTTACGCGTCGGGGCGCTCGCCGGCGCCGCACCCTTGCCCGCGTCGTACGGCTTCACCACCTGCCCGGGGACGAGCTTGTGTACGCCCGCCGCCACCACCCAGTCGCCGTTGCCGACACCGGCGGTGATCACCACGCCGTCCTCCCGGTACTGGCCAATCGCGACCGGCGCGAGGTCGACCTTCTGCGTAACCGGGTCGTAGCGCCACACGGCGGGCTTGCCGTCCCGGTGATGGATCGAGGTGAGCGGCAGGAGCGCGGCGCTGCCGTTGCCGGCGCCGGCCACGCCGACGTTGGCGGTCATGCCCCACTGCACCGACGCGTCGGCGTCGACGATGACCACCCGCACCGCGAAGGTTCGGGTTGCCGGATCGACCGCCGGGGCGACTTCGCGCACGCGCGCGCGGTACGCGCGTCCCGGGTTCGCCCACAGCGCCACGACGAGATCCTTCGCCGACGTCACCTCGCCGATGCGATTCTCCGGCACGCTGATCGCGACCTCGCGCTCGCTCTCGCGCGCGAGGCGCACCACCGCCTGGCCCGCGGCGACCACCTGACCGGGCTCCGCGCCGACCGCGGTGACCACGCCGTCTTCGGTCGCAAGCAGCGTCGCGTAGCTCGCCTGATTGCGCGACACCGCGAGCTGCGCCTTGGCCTGCTCGTACTTCGCGCGATTGGCGTCGAACGTGTTGCGCTTCGCGTCCAGCGCCGACGCGCTGATGAATTTCTCGCGGAACAGGTTCTGGTAGCGCTCGTACTCGGCCTGCGCGAAGCGGAACTCGGTCTCGGCCGCGGCGGCCTGCGCCTGCGCGGCCTCGGCTTGCAGGCCCACGTCCGCCGGATCGAGGCGCGCGAGCACGTCGCCCTTCTTCACCCGCGCGCCCACGTCCACGTTGCGGGCGACGACCTTGCCGGCGATGCGAAAGCCCAGGTCCGCTTCGTGGCGCGGCTTGACTTCGCCCGCGAACACCGCGCGATCGCCGGTGTCGCCGATGGCGACCTGGGTGAGCATCACCGGCCGCACTACCTCGGGCGGCGGCGCCTTGGCGCCGCAGGCGGCGAGGATGGCGACCACCGCGGCCGCGCAGAGACGGGACACGGCGGGCTTCATCGCGCCGCCCCGATGGTCCCGTTCCACAGCGCGAGAAGGCCGCGGTCGAGCTCGCCGGCGTACGCGTACGCGAACACCGGCGGCATCTCGCCGGGTCCGGTCGTCGTGGGGCAGCCGAGGTGGTGCCCGGCCGACTCCGCCGACATCTGCCACAGGCCGATGATGAGCGCGTAGCTGTGGCGCAGGAGTGCCACACCTTGCCCCGGCGGCAACTCTGGAAAGCGCTTCTCCAGCCCGGCGCCTGCCGCGAGGAGGCGCTCCGCCATCCGCTGCTTGAAGGCAAGGGCAACCTCCGCCGGCACGCTCTGCCCCATCATGCCGAAACAGCGCGCCGCGAGCGGGAGGAACAGCGGCGGCTTCACCATGTGCTCGTGGGTGAGCGCGAGGATGTCGGCGACCGCGACCGGCGCGTCGCCGGCCAGCCGTGCGGCCAGCGCCCGGAAGAAGCCCTCGATGTTGCGCTCGTGGACCGCGAGCAGCAGCTCTTCCTTGCCCGGGAAGTAGAGGTAGACGGTGCCCTTGGCGAGGCCGGCCTCGTCGGCCACATCGGCCATGCTGGCGGTCCTGGCGGGGGAGCGCAGCAGGAGCCGCGCGGCGGCGTCGAGGATCGCGTGATGGCGTTCCTGCTTGTCTTCGGCCTGGATGGCCCGCTGCCGGATGACCACGGTTGCGCCCCTTCAAAGTTCCGACCCTAACTGACTGCGGGTCACTTGGTGGGTAGCCTAAATGACCTGAAGTCAGTTGTCAAGCAGGCGTCAGAAGAGAGCGAGCGTGGCCCGGGTCAGCGCGCTATCCGGGTCCGCGTACTCGAGCAGCACGTCGAAATGGTTCTTGCCGGGGACGAACAGCGGCCCGTCCGCCGGCCGCCGGTTCCGCGGCCAGGCGTCCCAGAGAAGCTGGGACTGGCGCCGGAATTCGCCGGTCTCGGCCGCCCCGCAGGCAACGAGCAGCGGGGCATCGGTGCGCGGGGGGTGCCGGACGGGCGACATCCGCCGGGCCTCGTCGCGATCGAGCCGGATGTCGGCATTGAACGAGACGTCGACGATAGGGGCGAGGTCGTGCACCCCGGAAAGGGTCACGCCTGCGCGCAACGGCGCCTTGCCCGCCCAATCGGCGCCGAACATCATCGCGGCGAGGTGTCCCCCGGCCGAATGGCCGCCGATCACTACCTGCCCACCCGGCGCGCCGTGGCGCGGGCCGTGGTCGCCTATCCAAGCGAGCGCGCGCCGGCATTCGTCGACGATGGTCGCCACACGCACCGCGGGGCACAGGTCGTAGCCGACCACCGCGACCGCGAGGCCCTGGTCCACGAACGGCGCCGCCACGAACGAGTGCTCGTCCTTCGACAGCGCGCGCCAGTAGCCACCGTGGAGGAACACGAAGATTCCCCGCGGCGCGCCTTCGGGAAGGAACAGGTCGAGGACCTCGCGCGGGTTGGGGCCGTAGCGCAGGTCGCGCTTGGGCGCATACGTCGCGCGCGCCGCCTCCGAAAGCTGCGCCCACTGCGCGATGATGCGCGGATGGTCGGGGACCGCGGCGCGGTTGTTGTAGCCGCGCTCGATTTCCTCACTCATCAAACGATCTCGATCGCGAGCGGCGTCAGCCCGTCGATGCGCCCTTCCAGCCTGTCGCCCTTCACCACCGCCGCGACCCCCGCCGGCGTGCCGGTGAAAACGAGGTCGCCCGGCAAGAGCTCGTAGTACTTCGACAGGAACGCGAGCGTGTGCGGCACGTCCCAGATCATCTGCGACAGGTCGCCCGTCTGCCGCCGCGCGCCGTTGACGTCGAGCGTGATCGCGCCGCGGGCGAGCGGTCCGGTTTGCGCGATGCGGTGGATCGGCGCGATCGGCGCCGCCGACGCGAACGACTTGCCGATGTCCCACGGGCGCTTCTTCTCGCGCATGTCGTTCTGCAGGTCGCGCCGCGTCATGTCGAGGCCGACCGCGTAGCCGAACACCAACTCGTTCGCGCGCTCGGGGCTCACCTCCCACGCGCTCCTGCCGATCGCCACCACGAGCTCCAGCTCATGATGGAAATTCGCGGTGGCCTTGGGGTACGGAATGCGCCCCACGTCCGGCGCAACCACCGGCACGATCGAGTCGGCCGCCTTGGTGAAGAAAAACGGCGGCTCCTTGGTCGCGTCGCCGCCCATTTCCTTCGCGTGCTCGGCGTAGTTGCGTCCCACGCAAAAGACGTGGCGCACCGGGAAGCGCTCGTCGGACCCGGCGATCGGCACGCTCGGCGGGTCCCACGGCGGCAGGGCGTACGTCGTGGTCGGCATTCGCTATCGACCCTTCTACGATTCGGCGTCGGACTGCCGCGCCGGCTCGGCGGCGGCGAACGCCGGCAGCGCGCGGCAGGCGGCCTCGATGCGGGTGAGCGTGGGATACGGCGAGAGATCCATGTCGACCCGCCGCGCGTTGGCGAGCTGCGGCACGAGGCAGACGTCGGCGAGCGTGGGCGCATCGCCGTGGCAGAAGCGCCCGGTGGCCGGATCCTTCGCCAACGAAGCCTCCAGCGCCTCGAACCCGACGTCGATCCAGTACTTGTACCACGCGTCCTTCTGCGCCTCCGTTACGCCGACGGTATTGAGGAGGTAGCGCAGCACGCGCAGGTTGTCGAGGGGATGGATGTCGCAGGCGATGGCGAGCGCGAGCGCGCGCACGCGCGCGCGCTCCGCGGGCGTGCCCGGCAGCAGCGGTGGCGCCGGGTGCGTCTCGTCCAGGTACTCGATGATCGCAAGCGATTGGGTGAGCGCCTGGCCGTCGTCGGTGACGAGCGTGGGCACGAGCCCCTGCGGATTGAGCGCGAGATAGTCGGCCTCGCGCTGGGCGTCCTTGCGCAGGTGGACGTACGCGCGCTCGGGTGCCAACCCCTTGAGATTGAGCGCGATGCGCACGCGGTACGCGGCGGACGAGCGCCAGTAGTCGAACAGCTTCATGCCGCTGAACGGCCGCGAATTACGGGTCCGCGGTCGCTTCGCGACGGGTTGCGCAATTCGCGGCCGGCAATGTCAGCGCGAAAGGCTTCGGGCGGCCGTGCGCCTTTCGCGTAACAAGAGCCTGGAAGCGCGCCGCTCACAGGTCGCTTCGCTCCCGATTCGGTTGCGCGCACCTGCCACCAGACAGCCTCCGATGCACGCAAGCGCTGGATCGAAGCTGCCCCCTTTCCAGGTAACTCCCAGCAGTCCGTTGAACATCCCAGTGTGTCATCCCGAGGAGCGAAGGCGACGAGGGATCTGCTGTACGCAATCGCTGATTCCACGCGAAAGCAGATCCCTCGCTCCGTTCGGGATGACACCGGATTGGGGATACGGTCGCGAAATTCGACAAAGTGTTAGCCTAGAACGCCGAGATTCCGGTCTGCGCGCGCCCGAGGATCAGCGCGTGCACGTCGTGGGTGCCTTCGTAGGTGTTCACCGTCTCGAGGTTGAGCATGTGGCGGATCACGTGGAACTCGTCGGCGATGCCGT
>JADLEZ010000418.1 GCA_020845855.1 Burkholderiales bacterium | reverse complement strand
CCGGACGAGATCGAGTATCTCGAGCGGAGCTTTCGCCATCTCGGCCGCGATCCCACCGACGTCGAGCTCACGATGTTCGCGCAGGCCAATTCCGAGCACTGCCGCCAGAAGATCTTCAACGCCGACTGGATCGTCGACGGCGTGTCGCAGCAGAAGAGCCTGTTCGCGATGATCCGCGAGACCCATCGCGCGCATCCTGCCGGCACGGTGGTCGCCTATTCGGATAACTCGGCGGTCATGGAGGGCGCTGTCGTCGCGCGCTTCCATCCGCGTACCGGTGATAAGTACGGCGCGGTGGCGGAGCTCACCCACACGCTGATGAAAGTGGAGACGCACAACCACCCGACCGCGATCGCGCCGTTCCCTGGCGCGTCGACGGGCGCGGGCGGCGAGATTCGCGACGAAGGTTCGACCGGCGTAGGTGGGAAGCCGAAGGCGGGTCTGGTCGGCTTCACGGTGTCGAACCTGCGCATCCCGGAGTTGATGCAGCCGTGGGAGCCACCGGATGCCCTCACCGCTTCCCCGTCTGCCTCGGGGCGAGGGGAAACGGTCAGCGGCGCGGACGCGCCGAAGCCATGGATCGGCAAGCCGGAGCGCATCGCATCCGCGCTGTCGATCATGATCGAGGGCCCGATCGGCGCGGCGTCGTTCAACAACGAGTTCGGCCGGCCCAACCTCGCCGGCTACTTCCGCACCTTCGAGCAGGAGGTCGCGGGTGAGGTGCGCGGCTATCACAAGCCGATCATGATCGCCGGCGGCGTGGGCAACATCGCTGCCGCGCACACGCACAAGCACCGCCTGCCGCCGGGCACGCTGTTCATTCACCTGGGTGGCCCGGGCATGTTGATCGGCCTGGGCGGCGGCGCGGCGTCGTCGATGGCCACCGGCGCCAACGCCGCCGACCTCGACTTCGATTCCGTCCAGCGCGGCAACGCGGAGATCGAGCGCCGCGCGCAGGAAGTGATCGACCGCTGCTGGCAGTTGGGCGACGCTAACCCTATCCTGTCGATCCACGATGTGGGCGCGGGGGGCTTATCGAACGCGCTGCCCGAGCTCGCGCACGGCGGCGGCGTGGGCGCGACTTTCGATCTGCGCGCGGTGCCCTCCGAAGAGCCCGGCATGGCGCCACGCGAGATCTGGTGCAACGAGGCGCAGGAGCGCTACGTGCTCGCCATCGCGCCGGCGTCGCTGCCGGCGTTCGCGGCGATCTGCGAGCGCGAGCGCTGCCCGTTCGCGGTGATCGGCACGGCGGCGGTCGATGGCCGGCTGGTGGTGGACGACCGGCGCTTCGGCAACCGGCCGGTCGACGTGCCGTTGGAAGTGATCCTCGGCAAGCCGCCGAAGATGACGCGCGACGTGCGTCATGTCGTGCGCACGCTGCCGCCACTGCGCCTTGCCGAGGTCGACGTGCGGGAAGCGGCGTATCGCGTGCTGCAGTTGCCCGCGGTCGCGGACAAGACCTTCCTCGTCACCATCGGCGACCGCACGGTCGGCGGGCTGTGCTCGCGCGACCCGATGGTCGGCCCGTGGCAGGTGCCGGTGGCCGACGTCGCCGTCACGCTCATGGATTACGAGGGGCACGCGGGCGAGGCGATGGCCATGGGCGAGCGCACGCCGCTGGCGCTGATTGACGCGCCGGCGTCCGGGCGCATGGCAGTGGCGGAGGCGATCACCAACATCGCTGCCGCCGACATCGGTGCGCTCGGCGACGTCAAGCTGTCGGCGAACTGGATGGCGCCGGCCGGTCATCCCGGCGAGGATGCCGCGCTCTACGACACGGTGCGCGCGGTGGCGCTCGACACCTGCGTGCGCCTCGGGGTTGCGATCCCCGTCGGCAAGGACTCGATGTCGATGCGCACGACGTGGAGTGATCGCGGCATCGAGCGAGCGGTCACCGCGCCGGTATCGCTCATCGTATCGGCGTTCGCGCCGGTGGCGGACGTGCGCAACACACTCACCCCGCTGCTGCGCTTCGACCGCGGCGACACCGCGCTCGTGCTGCTCGACGTTGCCGACGGCCGCCGCCGGCTCGGCGGATCCGCGCTCGCGCAGGTGTACGGCCAACTCGGCGACGAGGCGCCCGACTTGGACGAGCCGGGATCGCTCGCGAGGTTCTTCGCTTTCGTGCAAGGCGCGCGCGGCTCGCTCGTCGCGTACCACGATGTCGCGGACGGCGGCTTGTTCGCGACCCTTGCCGAGATGACGTTCGCCTCGCGCTGCGGCCTCGACATCGTGCTCGACGACCTCGCCGTCGAGCCGCTGGCCGCGCTGTTCGCGGAGGAGCTGGGCGCGGTCGTGCAGATACGCCGCGGCGAGGCGGCTACGTTCGTGCGGGCCGCGCACGACGCCGGCATCGCCGCCACGATCATCGGCGAGCCGAACCGCGGAGGGCGCGTGCGCATTACACGGGCTGCCGACGTGCTGCTCGACGAGGCGCGCGTCGACCTGCACCGAGCCTGGTCGTCGACCACCCACGCGATGCAGCGACTGCGCGACAACCCGGACGTCGCCGATTCGGAGTACGCGCGCATTCTCGACGTGGACGATCCGGGATTGGCGCCGCAGCTCACGTTCGATGCCGACGACGACATCGCCGCGCCTTACATCGCCACCGGCGCGCGGCCGAAGGTCGCGGTCCTGCGCGAGCAGGGTGTCAACGGGCAAGTCGAGATGGCCGCGGCGTTCGTCCGCGCGGGCTTCGACGCGTACGACGTGCACATGAGCGATCTGATTGCGGGGCGCCACTCGCTCGCGGCGTTCAAAGGCTTCGTCGGCTGCGGCGGCTTTTCCTACGGCGACGTGCTCGGCGCGGGCGAAGGCTGGGCGAAGTCGATCCGATTCAACCCGAAGCTGCGCGACGAGTTCGCGGCGTTCTTCGATCGCCGCGATGCGTTCGGGCTCGGGGTGTGCAACGGCTGCCAGATGATGGGCAGCCTGCGCGACATGATCCCCGGCGCCGCGCACTGGCCGCGCTTCGTGCGCAACCGATCCGAGCAGTTCGAGGGCCGCTACGTGCTGGTCGAGGTGACCCGCTCGCCGTCGTTGTTCTTCGCCGGCATGGAAGGCAGCCGCCTGCCGGTGGCGACCGCCCACGGCGAGGGCTACGCCGAGTTCCGCGACCAAGGCCAGCTCGCCGCCGCACAACCGCTGGTCGCGCTGCGCTTCGTGGACAACCGCGGCCGGGCGACCGAAACTTACCCGTACAACGTCAACGGCTCGCCGCGGGGCATCACGGGGCTCACGACCGCGGATGGCCGCTACACCATCCTGATGCCGCACCCGGAGCGCGTACATCGCAGCACGCAGATGTCGTGGCATCCGGACGGCTGGGGCGACGCGTCGCCCTGGATGCGCATGGTCCGCAACGCGCGCGAGTGGGTGGGTTAGACCGTGTCATCCCGAGCGAGCCGCGAGGGATCTGCTGGTACAAGGAGGTAGCAGCATGGAGTTGACCGTCTACTCTATCGACGGCATCACACCCGTCGTCGACCCCACTGCCTTCGTGCATCCCTCCGCCGTCCTGATCGGCGACGTGCTGGTCGGACCCGGCGCCTACATCGGCCCCTGCGCGAGCCTGCGCGGCGACTTCGGGCGGCTCGAGGTGCGCGCCGGAGCGAACCTGCAGGACTCGTGCGTGATGCACGGGTTCCCGGGCACCGACACCATCGTCGAGGAGGACGGCCACGTCGGCCACGGCGCGGTGCTGCACGGCTGCATCGTCCAGCGCAACGCGCTGGTCGGCATGAACGCGGTGGTCAACGACAACGCGGTGATCGGCGAATCGGCGATGGTCGCGGCGATGGCGTTCGTGAAAGCGGGCTTCGTGGTGCCGCCGCGCATGCTGGTGGCCGGCGTGCCCGGCAAGCTCGTGCGCACGCTCACGGCGCAGGAGCTCGCGTGGAAGGTCGAGGGCACGGCGAGCTACCAGCAGCTCACCCGCCGCAGCCTCGCGACCATGCGCGCGACCCGGCCGCTCGCCCAGGCGGAGGCGAACCGACCGCGCATCGACGTCGGCGAGCTG